>NZ_JBKFBI010000032.1:0-46446 GCF_053346095.1 Methylobacterium sp. A52T
CGTTGAGGATGATCCGCGGCGCCGCCCGGGCCGCCCGCGGCAGCAGCGCGGCGGCCGCCGCGGCGCCGCCGCCCGCGAGGATCCCGCGCCTGCTCGGTCCTGTCCCGGCCATGCCCACCCTCGATTCGCGCCGGCGGGGCGACCGGCTCGCCCCGCCGGCCAACCCTGCGACGGGTTCGGATCCGGCGGCGTGAGATCACGCACGGAGCGCGGCGCGCCGCCGGCCGGGACGATGCCACGCCGTCCCCGGCGCGGTCGAGCGCCCGTGCTCCGTCCGTCGGCGCCGCGCGCCGATCCGTCCTCAACCGCGATTCTTCGACGGGTCGCGGATCGCGACGTTGACAGGCGTCCGGGGCCACGGCACGGCGGCGGAGGACCCGCTTGGCCGGAGCCCACGATCGCCGAGGAGGGAGATCCGCCATGCCGTCAGGCGCTTCGAACCGGACGGCAGGGGAGGCCTCGCGGCCGGAGCGGGAGCCGGTCCTGCTGCAGGATCCGCACGCCGTCCGCGAGCCGCGCGAGAACAACCTCGAGCGCGCGATCGGCCACGCGGTGCGCGAGCGCCGGAAGCGGCTCGGCATCACCTCGGCGGACCTCGCCGCGACGACCGGCCTGTCGCCCGGCATGCTGTCGAAGATCGAGAACGGCAACATCTCGCCGTCCCTGACGACGCTGCAGCTGCTCGCCCAGGCGCTCGGCATGCCGATCACCGGCTTCTTCCGCGGCTACGAGGAGGTCCGCAACGCGGTCTTCGTCAAGGCCGGCGAGGGGATCGAGCTGGAGCGGCGCGGCACGCGGGCCGGGCACCAGTACAACCTGCTCGGGCACATCCACGAGAACACCAGCGGCGTGACGGTCGAGCCGTACCTGATCACGCTCACGACCGATTCGGACGTGTTCCCGACCTTCCAGCACCCGGGCCTGGAGTTCCTCTACATGCTGGAGGGCGAGGTGCTGTACCGGCACGGGGACCGGCACTTCCACATGCAGCCCGGCGACAGCCTGTTCTTCGACGCCGATGCCCCGCACGGGCCGGCGGAGCTGCTCGTGCTGCCGGCCCGCTACCTCTCGGTGATCGCGTATCCGCAGTCGGGCCGCACCGGCTGACGGGCTGTTCTGTTCTCAGGAAGAAATCTTATTTCTTGAGGGTTGATTTCCGCCGCGCAGGCCGCCTATGCTCCGGGCGAACCCGCGACGGAGGTGGTGCCATGTGCGGCATCGTCGGATTGTTCCTGAAGGACCCCGCCCTGGAGCCGCGGCTCGGCGCGCTGCTCTCCGACATGCTCGTTACCATGACGGATCGGGGGCCGGACTCGGCCGGTCTCGCGATCTACGGGCCGCCGGCCCCCGGCCTGTCGAAGATCACCGTGCAGTCGGCGCGCCCGGAGGCGGATTTTCCCTCGCTGGAGCAGCGCCTCGCGGAGGCCTCCGGCGGCTCGGCGCGGGTGGCGGTGAAGAGCTCGCACGCGGTCATCACCGTGGCGTCCGACCGCCTCGCCGCGACGCGCGCCGCCCTGAAGGGCCTCGCGCCCGATCTGCGCGTGATGGGCGCGGGCGAGAGCGTGGAGATCTACAAGGAGGTCGGCCTGCCGCGGGAGGTGGTGGCGCGCTTCGGCATCGCCGGGATGTCGGGCACCCACGGGATCGGCCACACCCGGATGGCGACGGAATCGGCCGTGACCACGATGGGCGCGCACCCGTTCTCGACGGGCGCCGACCAGTGCCTCGTGCATAACGGCTCGCTGTCGAACCACAACAACCTGCGCCGGAGCCTCGCCCGGGACGGCATGGCCTTCGAGACGGAGAACGATTCCGAGGTCGCGGCGGCCTATCTCACCACCGCGATGGCGCGGGGCCGGGACCTCGGCGCGGCGCTCGCGGGGGCGCTCACGGATCTCGACGGGTTCTTCACCTTCGTGGTCGGCACCAAGTCCGGCTTCGGCGTGCTGCGCGACCCGATCGCCTGCAAGCCGGCGATCATGGCCGAGACCGAGCGCTACGTCGCCTTCGGCTCGGAGTACCGGGCGCTCGTCGGGCTGCCGGGGATCGAATCCGCCCGCGTCTGGGAGCCCGAGCCGGCGACCGTCTATTTCTGGGATCAGCGGCAGGCCGCCTGAGCCGCCACGCTTCCGCCCTTCCACGGATCTCGCTTATGCCCGTCTTCGATCTGGCGGCGACGCCCCTGCGCGCCCTGAACCAGGCCCTCCACGGCGTCTCCGTCGGCGCCAACGACACCGAATTCGAGGTGCTGAACCCGCGCGGCCAGCACGCGGTGGCGGTCGGGATCGACGGCCCCGTCACCGTCACGGTGCGCGGCCCGGTCGGCTATTACTGCGCCGGCATGAACGACGGCGGCACCGTCACGGTGCAGGGCTCGGCGGGCCCCGGCGTCGCCGAGAACATGATGTCGGGCACCGTGGTGATCGAGGGCGACGCCTCGCAATATGCCGGGGCGACCGGGCGCGGCGGCCTCCTGGTCATCAAGGGCAACGCAGCCTCGCGCTGCGGCATCTCCATGAAGGGAATCGACATCGTCGTGCACGGTTCGATCGGGCACATGTCGGCCTTCATGGGCCAGTCCGGCTCCCTGGTGGTGCTGGGCGATGCCGGCGAGGCGCTGGGCGACTCGCTCTACGAGGCGAAGCTGTTCGTCCGCGGCAGCGTGAAGAGCCTCGGGGCCGACTGCATCGAGAAACCGATGCGCCCTGAGCATCTGGAGCACCTCGCCGTCCTGCTCGACCGGGCCGGGGTCACGGACGTGCGGCCCGAAGAGTTCCGGCGCTACGGCTCGGCCCGCACGCTCTACAGCTTCAACATCGACAACGCCGACGCCTACTGAGCGGGAGACCGGGCATGACCTACCAGAACCCGCCGATGCCGCCGCGCAAGTCGGCGACTTTCGACGACCACACCCTGGCGGAGATCCGCCGGGCGGCGGCCACCGGCATCTACGACATCCGCGGCGGCGGCACGAAGCGCAAGCTCCCGCATCTCGACGACCTGCTGTTCCTCGGCGCCTCGATGTCCCGCTATCCCCTGGAGGGCTACCGGGAGACCTGCGGGACCGGCGTCACCCTCGGCACGCGGTTTGCGAAGACGCCGATCGCGTTGAAGATCCCGATCACCATCGCCGGCATGAGCTTCGGATCCCTGTCCGCCAACGCCAAGGAGGCGCTGGGCCGCGGCGCGAGCCTGGCCGGCACCTCCACCACCACGGGGGACGGCGGCATGACCGACGAGGAGCGCGGCCATTCCGACATCCTCGTCTACCAGTACCTGCCCTCCCGCTACGGCATGAACCCGCGCGACCTCCGGCGCGCCGACGCCATCGAGGTGGTGGTCGGCCAGGGCGCGAAGCCCGGCGGCGGCGGCATGCTGCTCGGCCAGAAGATCTCCGACCGGGTCGCCGCCATGCGCGACCTGCCCAAGGGCATCGATCAGCGCTCCGCCTGCCGGCATCCGGACTGGACCGGCCCGGACGATCTCGAGATCAAGATCGGCGAACTGCGCGAGATCACCGACTGGGAGAAGCCGATCTACGTGAAGGTCGGCGGCGCCCGGCCCTATTACGACACCGCGCTCGCCGCGAAGGCCGGGGCCGACGTCGTCGTCCTCGACGGCATGCAGGGCGGCACGGCGGCGACCCAGGACGTGTTCATCGAGCATGTCGGCCAGCCGACGCTCGCCTGCATCCGCCCCGCCGTGCAGGCGCTGCAGGATCTCGGCCTGCACCGGAGCGTGCAGCTCGTGATCTCGGGCGGCATCCGTTCGGGCGCGGACGTCGCCAAGGCCATCGCGCTCGGGGCGGACGCGGTCTCGATCGGCACCGCCGCGCTCGTCGCCATCGGCGACAACGACCCGGCCTACGAGGAGGAGTACCGCGAGCTCGGCTCCACCGCGGGTGCCTACGACGACTGGCACGAGGGCCGCGACCCGGCGGGCATCACCACGCAGGACCCCGAGCTGGCGGCCCGCCTGGACCCGGTCCGCGCCGGCCGGAAGCTCGCCAACTACCTGAAGGTCATGACCCTGGAGGCGCAGACCATCGCCCGCGCCTGCGGCCACAACCACCTGCACAATCTGGAGCCCGAGGATCTCGTGGCGCTGACGCTCGAGGCCGCCGCCATGGCCCGCGTGCCGCTGGCCGGCACCGACTGGTACCCGGGCAAAGCGGGCTTCTAGAGCCCTTCAACCCCGCCGGTCGCGCCGGAACGGGGCGCGGCCGGCCCCCAACCGATCCGCGCTCAGGGGGCTGCCGTGACGACCGACCTTTCCGCCTACGCCGCCGAGCACGGCGTGAAGTACTTCATGATCTCCTACACGGACCTGTTCGGCTGCCAGCGCGCCAAGCTGGTGCCCGCGCAGGCGATCGGCGCCATGCAGCGCGACGGCGCGGGCTTCGCGGGCTTCGCCACCTGGCTCGACCTGACCCCGGCCCACCCCGACCTGTTCGCGATGCCGGATGCCGCCTCGGTGATCCGCCTGCCCTGGAAGCCGGACGTCGCCTGGGTGGCGGCCGACTGCACCATGGCGGACGCCCCCGTCGACCAAGCGCCCCGGGTGGTGCTGAAGCAGCTCGTGGCGCGGGCCGCCGACGAGGGTCTGCGGGTCAAGACCGGCGTCGAGGCCGAGTTCTTCCTGCTGAGCCCGGACGGATCGGCAATCTCGGATCACCACGATCGGGCGGAAAAATCCTGCTACGATCAGCAGGCGCTGATGCGCCGCTACGACGTGATCGCCGAGATCTGCGACCACATGCTGGCGCTCGGCTGGAAGCCCTACCAGAACGACCACGAGGACGCGAACGGCCAGTTCGAGATGAACTGGGAATACGACGACGCGCTGGCCACCGCCGACAAGCACGCCTTCTTCAAGTTCATGGTCCGGTCGGTGGCCGAGCGGCACGGCCTGCGGGCGACCTTCATGCCGAAGCCGTTCCCGGGGCTGACCGGCAACGGCTGCCACTGCCACGTCTCGGTGTGGAACGCGGCCGGCACCGTGAACGCCTTCGCGGATCCCGAGATGCCGTTCGGCCTCTCGACCCGGGGCCGGCACTTCCTCGGCGGGATCATGCGGCACGCGCCCGCGCTCGCCGCGATCACCAACCCGACGGTCAATTCCTACAAGCGCATCAACGCGCCGCGCACGATCTCGGGCGCGACCTGGGCGCCGAACGCCGTGACCTGGACCGGCAACAACCGAACCCACATGGTGCGCGTGCCCGGGCCGGGCCGGTTCGAGCTGCGCCTGCCCGACGGGGCGGCCAATCCGTACCTGCTCCAGGCGGCGATCCTGGCCGCGGGCCTGGACGGCCTGGCGTCGGCGGCCGATCCCGGGCCGCACAGCAACGTCGACATGTACCGCGACGGCCACGCCGTCACCGGCGCGCCGCGCCTGCCGCTCAACCTGCTGGACGCGCTGCGGGCCTTCGAGGCCGACGAGGCCCTGCGGGACAATCTGGGCGGCGCGTTCTCCGTCGCCTACCTCAAGTTGAAGCAAAATGAGTGGGACAGCTACTGCGCCCATTTCACCGCCTGGGAGCGCGAGACCACGCTCGATGTCTGAGCCGGTACTGCCGGTGACGGGCCGAACGGCGGACCGGCTCTTGCAAGGCCCAGATCGATCCCGGCGACGGGGAGCGGGACGCGGACCGACATGCGTGTGATCCATCGTATCCTGGGCAGCCGGCACGAATCCGGGATGGCCCAGCGCCTGCACCATCTCGCGCATCACGGCGCGGTGGACGTGCTCGTCGTTTCGAGCACCGACGTCGCCCGGCGGCGGATCCGCGCGACCACCCAGTCCGGCGAGGAGATCGCCCTCGCCCTGCCGCGGGACGAGCCGCTCTTCGACGGGGCCGTGCTGGCGCTGGACGCGGACCGCGCCCTCGTCGCCCGGGTCGGCTCCGAGCGCTGGCTCCGCCTCGTCCCGGACAGCCAGGCCGCCGCCCTCGAACTCGGCTACCACGCGGGCAACCTCCACTGGCGGGTGCGCTTCGCCGACGGGGCGCTCCTGGTGGCCCTGGACGGGCCGGCCGACGCGTACCTCGTCCGCCTCGGCGCCCTCGTCACCGACCGGCAGGTGACCCACACCATCCTCGACGAGGCGGCGCCGTGCTGAGCCGGCTCCTGGCGTTCCAGCAGGCCGACGCCGCCTTCCCGAGCGGCAGCTTCGCCTTCTCCAACGGGATCGAGGGTCTCGTCGCGGGCGACCCGGCCTTCGACACGGGGAGCCTGACGCGGACGCTCACGGCCCTCGTGCGCTTCCGGTGGGCGGAGAGCGACCGCGTCGCCCTGATCCTCGCCCACCGCGCCGGCCCCGATCCGGCCCGGCTCGGCCGCATCGACGCCGCCGTGGAGGCGGCCACCCTCGTCGAGGCGATGCGCACCGGCAGCCGGCGCAACGGCGCCTCCCTGCTGACCACCCACGCGCGGCTGGCGACGCCCGGCGCCGGGGACATCCGCGCCGCGATCCGGTCCGGGCTCATGCTGGGGCACCTCGCCACCGTGCAGGGCGCCCTGTGGCGCGGGCTGGGCCTGTCGGAAGCGGAGGCGGCGGCCGTCGCCGGCTACCAGCTCGTCTCCGGCCTGGTCTCGGCCACGGTCCGGCTCGGTCAGGTGGGCGCCATCCAGGGCCAGCAGGCCCTCCAGGCGGTGCTGCCGCTCGTCGCGGAGATCGCCGAGCGGCCGGTGACCGAGGACCCCGACGGCGCGATCGTCCTCACGGGCTTCACGCCGCTGATCGAGATCGCCGCGATGCGGCACGCGCGCGCCGACCTGCGCCTGTTCGCCAACTAGGGAGCGGGTGATGCTGCTCACGCCCACCGAGCTGGAACGTCTCACGATCTTCACCGCGGCCGAGCTCGCCCGCAAGCGCCGGGCCCGCGGCCTCAGGCTCAACTACCCGGAGGCGGTGGCGCTCATCACCGACGAGATCCTGGAGGGCGCGCGCGACGGGCGCAGCGTCGCCGACCTCATCGGCTGGGGCTCCACGATCCTGTCGACCGAGGACGTGATGCCGGGCATCGCCGCCATGCTGCCGATCCTGCAGGTCGAGGGCGTCTTCCCGGACGGCACCAAGCTCGTCACGGTCCACGAGCCGGTCCGCGCCCGGGCGGGCGCCCCCGCCGACACCCTGGAGCCCGGCGCGATCCTGCCGGCCGACGGCGCGATCGAGCTGGCCGCGGGCCGCCCGCGGGTCACCCTCGACGTCGTCAACACCGGCGACCGGCCGGTCCAGATCGGCTCGCACTACCACTTCTTCGAGGTGAACCGGGCGCTCGACTTCGACCGGGCGGCGGCCCTGGGCCACCGCCTCGACATCCCGGCCGGGACGGCGATCCGCTTCGAGCCGGGGCAGCGCAAGACCGTGACGCTGGTCGGCTTCGGCGGCGCCCGGGAGCTGACCGGGCTCAACGACCTGACGCAGGGGACCCTGCCCGACGACGCGGCGCGGGCGGCGGCCCTCGCCCGCGCCAAGGCCCGCGGCTTCAAGGGCGCCTAGGGAGAGTGCCATGGTGACGATCCCGCGCCGCGACTACGCCGCCCTCTACGGGCCGACCACGGGGGACGGGGTGCGGCTCGCCGACACCTCCCTGGTGGCGGTCGTCGAGCACGACCACGCCGTCTACGGGGACGAGTGCCTGCACGGCGGCGGCAAGACCCTGCGCGACGGGATCGGGATGGCGCCCGGGGTGACCGCCGCGCAGGGGGCGCTCGACTTCCTCCTCTGCAACGTCGTGGTGATCGATCCCGTCCTCGGCATCCGGAAGGGCGATCTCGGCATCAAGGACGGGCGGATCGTGGCGCTCGGCAAGGCCGGCAACCCGGCGATCATGGACGGCGTCGACCCGCGCCTGATCGTGTCGGCCGGGACGACGGTGCGCGACTGCGAGGGCCTGATCGCGACGCCCGGGGCCATCGACGTGCACGTGCACTTCGACTCCGCCGGCCTGCCGGACCACGCGATCGCCTCCGGCGTCACGACCCTGCTCGGCGGCTCGCTCGGGCCGATCACCGTCGGCATCGATTCCGGCGGTCCGTTCAACACCGGCCGCATGCTCCAGGCCGCCGAGGCCTGGCCGGTGAATTTCGGCTTCCTCGGGCGCGGCAACACCCACCGTCCGGCCGCCCTGAAGGAGCAGCTGGAGACCGGCGTCCTCGGCCTCAAGATCCACGAGGACTGGGGCGCGATGCCGGCGGCGATCGACGCCTGCCTGGGCTTCGCCGACGAATACGACTTCCAGGTCCAGCTCCACACCGACACGCTGAACGAGTCGGGCTTCGTGGAGGACACGCTGGCGGCGATCGGCGGCCGCACCATCCACATGTACCACACGGAGGGGGCCGGGGGCGGCCACGCGCCGGACATCATCCGGGTCGCCGGGCTGCCGCACTGCCTGCCGTCCTCGACGAACCCGACCAACCCCTACACGGTCAACACCTTCGACGAGCACCTCGACATGACGATGGTGTGCCACCACCTCAACCCGGCCCTGCCGGAGGACGTGGCCTTCGCGGAGAGCCGCATCCGCGCCCAGACCATCGCGGCCGAGGACGTGCTCCACGACATCGGGGCGATCGCGATGCTCGGCTCCGACAGCCAGGGTATGGGCCGGATCCACGAGGTCGTCTGCCGGACCTGGCAGCTCGCCTCGAAGATGAAGGACCAGCGCGGCCCGCTCCCCGAGGAGAGGCCCGGCTTCGGCGACAATGCCCGGATCAGGCGCTACATCGCCAAGTACACGATCAATGCGGCGCGCACCTTCGGCATCCAGGACCATGTCGGCTCGCTGGAGCCCGGCAAGATGGCCGACATCGTGGTCTGGCGGCCGGCCTTCTTCGGGATCAAGCCGGAGCTCGTGATCAAGGGCGGCTTCATCGCCTGGGGCGCGATGGGCGATTCCGCCGCCTCGCTCATGACCTGCGAGCCGGTGCTGATGCGCCCGCAATGGGGCGCCTTCGGGCGCGCCAGGCAGGCGCTCTCGGCCTGCTTCGTCCATCCCCTGGCGATCGAGGCCGATCTCGGCGGCCGGCTCGGCCTGCGCAAGGCGCTCCTGCCCGCGCGCGGGACCCGCACGCTGACGAAGGCCGACATGCTCTGGAACGACGCCTGCCCGGAGATCCGCGTCGACCCGCAGACCTTCGACGTCTTCGTCGACGGCGTGCTCGCCACCTGCGAGCCGGCCCGGACCCTGCCGCTCGCCCAGCGCTACATGCTGCGCTGAGCGCCGCCGAACCCCGCCACCCCTCTCACGGCCCCGCTCCCCATGACCGACGTGACTCCCGCGAGCGCCGCCCGGATCGGGATCGGCGGCCCGGTCGGATCCGGCAAGACCGCGCTGATCGAGCGGCTGATCCCCGTGCTGCGGGCGCGCGGCGTCGATCTCGCGGTGATCACGAACGATCTCGTCACCAAGGAGGATGCCGAGCGGCTGCGCCGCTCCGGGCTGATCGATCCGAGCCGCGTCGAGGCGGTGGAGGCCGGGGCCTGCCCGCACACGGTGATCCGGGAGGACCCGACCCTCAACATCGCCGCGGGCGACGCGCTGGAGGCGCGCTTCCCGGGCCTGCAGCTGCTCGTCTTCGAATCCGGCGGCGACAACCTCGCCTCGACCTTCTCCCTCGACCTCGTGGACTGGTGGATCTTCGTGATCGACGTGGCCGGCGGCGACGATATCCCGCGCAAGCGCGGCCCGGGCGTGCTGCGCTGCGACCTCCTCGTGATCAACAAGATCGACCTCGCGCCGCATGTCGGCGTCGACCTCGACGGGATGCTCGCGGAGGCCGCGCGGGTCCGGAGCGGCAGGCCGGTCCTCGCCACGAACGCGCGCGCGGGCCTCGGCATCGACGCAGTGGCGGATGCCATCGGCCGGGCCGTCCTGTTCGCGCCCTAGCCGTGCCCGACGACGTCCAGACCGGCCGCCGCGCGACGGCCCGCCTCGGCTTCGTCCGCGGCGGCGGGACCAGCGTGCTCGCCGACCAGCACGTGCCGTACCCGTTCCACATCACGAGGCCGTTCCGCCTGTATCCGCAGCGGCCGGAGCTGATCACGCTGTACCTGCAATCGGCCTCCGGCGGCCTCTACCGCGGCGACCGTCTCGGCCTCGACATCGCGATGGGTCCGGGCTCGGCGGCGCACGTCACCACCCAGGCCGCCACGGTCGTCCATCGCAGCGCCGACCAGCCGGCCCGCCAGGACACGCGGATCCGCGTCGGCGCGGACGCCTTCCTCCACTGCGTGCCCGATCCCCTGATCCTGTTCCCCGGCGCCGCCCTCTCGGCCTCGACCCGGGTCACGCTCGAGCCCGGGGCCCGCGCCGTCGTCTCCGAGAGCATCGCCTGTCACGACCCGGAGGGCCGCGGCAGGCCGTTCGAGCACGTCGAGCTCGCCCTCGGCATCGAGACGACGGCGGGGGCAGTCCTGGTCCGCGAGCGGGCGCGCATCGCCGGCGCCGAGTTTTGCGATCCGGCCTCGCCGCTCGGCCCGTGGCGGGCCTACGGCGCCCTCGTCATCCTCGGCCCGGCCCCGTGCCTGCCGGATCCCGGGGACGTCCAGGCCGCGGCCGACCGCACCGGCTGTCGGGCCGGGCTCAGCCCGCTGCCGAACGCGGCCGGGCTCGGCCTCCGGCTCCTCGCGCCCGAGGCGGGGCCCTGGCGGGGGGGGCGGGGGGCGCCCGCCGGTCGCGCCTTCGCGGCGCTGACCGGTCTCGCCCCGGCGCGCCGTCGCAAATAGGAAAGCGACGCCCGGGAGCGCCGCCGCCGATATGGGCAGGGTGCCGATGTTTTCATCTTGCGAAATTTATTTTCTTTGGAAGAAATGTGCTGAAGGAGACGATCCCGTGCGTGACGGCTGATCCGGTGCGGACGGGGCGGCCCACCTTCTCGAACGATCCGAAGGATTTGCCCGCCATGGCGACAGACGATCCCGCGCACTTCACCCTCCGCCGGCGCCTGCTGCTCGGGCTGGCGGCGGCCCCGCTCGCGGCATCGCTGCCGCGCGTCGCGGCGGCCGCCGAGGCCGGCGCGCTGGCGGTGACCGACAGCGAGGTGACGGTCGGCATCCTGCACTCGATCACCGGCACCATGGCGATCTCGGAGACCGGGCCGAGCCAGGGCGAGAAGCTGGCGATCCAGCAGATCAACGACGCCGGCGGCGTGCTCGGCCGCAAGATCAAGATCATCCAGGAGGACGGCGCCTCCGACTGGCCGACCTTCGCCGAGAAGGCCAAGAAGCTCCTCGTCAACGACCACTGCGCCGCCGTGTTCGGCTGCTTCACCTCGGCCTCGCGCAAGGCGGTGCTGCCGGTCTTCGAGCAGTACAACGGCCTGCTGTACTACCCGACCTTCTACGAGGGCCTGGAGCAGTCCAAGAACGTCTTCTACACCGGCCAGGAGGCGACGCAGCAGATCCTCGCCGGCCTCGACTGGGTCCACAGGGAGAAGGGTGGCGACAGCTTCTACTTCATCGGCTCCGACTACATCTGGCCGCGCACCTCCAACAAGATCGCCCGCCGGCACATCGAGACCGTGCTGAAGGGCAAGGTCGTCGGCGAGGAGTACTTCCCCCTCGGCCACACGCAGTTCAACTCGGTCATCAACAAAATCAAGCTCACCAAGCCCAAGGTGATCTTCGCCACGATCGTGGGCGGCTCGAACGTGGCGTTCTACAAGCAGCTCAAGGCGGCCGGCATCGACCTCTCGAAGCAGGTGCTGATGACGCTGTCGGTGACCGAGGACGAGGTCG
This sequence comes from Methylobacterium sp. A52T, assembly GCF_053346095.1. Classification (NCBI taxonomy): domain Bacteria; kingdom Pseudomonadati; phylum Pseudomonadota; class Alphaproteobacteria; order Hyphomicrobiales; family Methylobacteriaceae; genus Methylobacterium; species Methylobacterium sp. A52T. Next base: position 11,746 of record NZ_JBKFBI010000032.1, read on the forward strand.
ACGGCATCGGCGGCGAGAACATCGCCGGGGCCTACTCGTGCATGAAGTACTTCGAGTCGATCCAGAACGAGAACAACAAGGCGTTCGTGGCCGCGTTCAAGAAAATGTGGGGCGAGAAGACCGTCATCGGCGACGTGACGCAGGCGGCCTATCTCGGCCCGTTCCTGTGGAAGATGGCCTGCGAGAAGGCCGGCTCGTTCGACGTCGACAAGGTCGTGGCGGCCTCGCCGGGCCTGGAATTCAAGGGGGCGCCGGAAGGCTACGTGAAGATCGACGAGAACCACCACCTCTGGTCGAAGACCCGGGTCGGCCGGGCCAAGCCCGACGGCCAGTTCGAGATCGTCTACACCAGTCCCGAGCTGATCAAGCCCGATCCCTTCCCGAAAGGGTACCAGTAGGCCAGGCTGACGGCTGCGAGGATATCGGTGGCCGGCCGGGTCCGGATGACCGGTTCGGCGTGTCGGTCGTGCCCGGCGATGTCGCGTTTGATCGCCGCCTGCAGGTCGACGACGCCGATGACGGGGCCGCGCCGCGTGTCCGTCGTCGGAAGATCTGGGACGCCTTGAGGCGCCCAGGGACGGAGGCTGTGGTCCAGCCGGGTTGGCCGCCGCCGCCACGCCTCGATCTCGCTCCTCGCGGCGGCCGACGACGAGAACCAGTTCGCGTTCAGGCACTCGTCCCGCGGGCGACCATTGAACGAGTCGACCAGCGCGCTTGTGCCGGTCCGGCTCAGGCCGGCGTGACAGCCGTCGTCCCACGTCGGGAGATGTGCACGTTGCGGTAGAGGGTCAGGGCGCCCACGATCGAGAACAGGGCCGCACAAGCGAGCCAGAGGCCTGGCATGGCTCGATTCCCCGTTGCGTGGATCAGATAGGTACAGATCGCCGGGGTGAAGCCGCCGAAAATTGCCTGTGCGAGACTGTAGGCCAGGGAGAAGCCTGTGGCGCGAACCTCGGCCGGCATGATCTCGGTCAGCGTGACGACCATCACCCCCTGGTAGCCGCCATACAGGAACGACATCCACATGAGGGCGGCCAGCAAGCGGCCGAAGGACGGGTCTGTCACGAGCCACGCCATGACCGGGTAAGCCGTGAGACCGATCAACACCGAGAAGGTCAGGAGCACCGGAAGCCGCCCGACCCGGTCCGACACCGCCCCCATAACGGGCACCCAGACGAAGTTCGCCACGCCGACGCAGACGGTGACCACGAAGCTGTCATGCGCACTCAGGCCGAGAACCTGACGCGCGTAGGTCGGGGTATAGGCCGTGATCATGTAGAAGAAGACGCTCGTCAGTGTGACGAGCAGCACCGCCTTGAGCACGATCGCCCAGTTCTGGAGAAGTGACCGGTAGATCTCGCCGAGGGTGACGCGGCGATGCTTCGCCCGCTGCGCAAAATCCTCGCTCTCCTGCATCGAGCGCCGGATCCAGAACAGGACGGGGATGATCAGGCAGCCGATCAGGAACGGAATGCGCCATCCCCAGGCGAGCATCTGCTCCTCCGTCAGGAAGCCGCGCAGGGTCACGCCGATAACGGCGGCGAAGACCACGGCGACCTGCTGGCTCGCCGATTGCCAGCTCACGTAGAAGCCGCGATTCCCCGGCGTCGCGATCTCCGACAGATAGACCGAGACGCCGCCGGACTCGGCGCCGGCGGAGAACCCCTGCAGCAATCGGCCGATCAGGACGAGAACGGGGGCGGCGATGCCGATCGACGCGTAGGTCGGCGTGAACGTGATGAGCGCGACGCCCACCGACATGATGGCGAGGCTCATGACCAACCCGGCTCGTCGGCCGTGGCGGTCGATATAGGCGCCGAGCACGATGGCGCCGAGCGGACGCATCAGGAAGCCGATCCCGAAGGTGGCCAACGACAGCATCAACGAGACGTACTCGTTGTCGTTGGGAAAGACGGCCTTTGCCACCGCAGCGGCGTAGAAGCCGTAGACCATGAAATCGAACATTTCGAGGAAGTTGCCGCTCACTACGCGGAAGACGTCCTTCTTCGAGGGCGGTCGCTGCGCCGAAGCGTCCATGGTTTCTCTCCCGTCAATGGATCGGCCTCCTCTTCGGAAGGCTGTGCCAGCCTGAGAACGACGCGCATTGTTCTATTATTTATAACGACGTATCAGGAATTGACAGGCTATGAACGCCCCGGCCTGCAGTCAATGGAGAAACTGCAGAATTCGCGACTGCGCGGCCTGTATTCGAGAAACCGCTAGCGTTGTTGCAGCTCGTTCGGGTGACTGCACTTGACGAGGCGTGACGGGCAACGCTAGCTTCTACCAGAACGACGTTTCGAATGTTGGAACGATGGACAGCACCCTCCTCAAGGGATTGATGCTCCTGGAGCACTTGGCCGGCAGCGAGACGCCCCGGGGCGTCAGCGAACTGGCGCGCGCGCTCAACCTCACGAAGAGCAACGTGCATCGCACGCTCCAGACACTGGTGGCCGCCGGCTACGTGCGCGCCCAGACCGGTGGCACCTACGCCTGCACCTTGAAGCTCTTCGAACTCGCCAGTCCCGTCGTGGCGCGGATCGACGTCCGGCAGGTCGCCGAGCCCTTCATGCGGACCCTGGCCGATCAAACCCAGGAGACCATCCACCTGTCGCTGCTCGACCGGGCGGACGTCATCTACCTGCACAAGATCGAGAGCCCCCAGCCGGTTCGCGCCTATTCGTCGATCGGTGGCCGCGCTCCGGCCTATTGCGTGGCGTCCGGCAAGGCGCTGCTCGCCTATCAGGAGGAGGCGCTGGCCCACCTGCCGGAGACGCTCCAGGTCCACACACCGCGCACGATCGCGACCCTCGCCCTCCTGCGGCGGGAACTCGAGCAGGTCCGGATCCAGGGTTTCGCGATCAATCGCGGGGAGTGGCGTGAGGGCGTCTGCGGGCTCGCCGCGATCGTCCACGATGCCATGGGCCGTCCCGTCGCGGCGATCGGTATCTCCGGGCCGGCCGATCGCCTGAATCCCACGGCGCTCCGCCGCTTCAGCGACGTGGTCGTCGACGCGGCGCGCAGCCTGTCGCGGGCCCTCGGCTACAACCCCATCACCGTCTCATCCCCTGCCGCGCCGCGGCATGCCCGAGGCTCGGCGCCCCCGCGCGCGCCGGCGGCGCTTGCCTGATCGAGGAGTAGGCCCATGCGACCGCTGTCCGGTATCCGCGTGATCGAGTTCTGCAGTGTCGCGGCCGGTCCGTTCTGCGCCATGCTGCTCGCCGACATGGGCGCCGACGTCGTCAAGGTCGAGAATCCGGACGGCGGCGACACGATGCGGGCCTGGCCGCCCCTCAACGCGGGCTTCAGCGAGAACTTCGCCTCGCTCAACCGCAACAAGCGCTCCGTGACGCTGGACCTGAAGGATCCGGCCGACAAGGCCCGCGCCCTCGATCTGATCCGCTCCGCCGACGTGGTGCTGGAGAATAACCGCCCCGGCGTGATGAAGCGGCTCGGCCTCGACTACGCGAGCGTCAGCGCCGGGCAGCCGGGCCTCGTCTACTGCTCCATCTCGGCCTTCGGGCAGGAGGGGCCGCGCTCCGCCGAGGCCGGGTTCGACCTGACGCTGCAGGCGATGAGCGGCGTGATGAGCGTCACGGGCGAGCCCGGCGCGCCGCCGGTGAAGTGCGGCGTGCCGATCTCGGATTTCGGCACCGGCCTCTACGCGGCCTACGCCATCGCGGCGGCGCTGTTCCAGGTGCGGGCGGGCGGGACGGGCGTGCACATCGACGCCTCGATGTTCGGGGCCTCGCTGGCGATGGGCGCGCTCCAGACCAGCGAGTATTTCGGCAGCGGCCGCGATCCGAAGCGGCTGGGCTCCGCCCACCCGCGCAACGCGCCCTATCAGGCGTTCCGCGCCCAGGACGGATACTTCGCCATGGCGGCGGGCAACGACGCGCTCTATCGCGCCGCCTGCGCGGCGATCGGGCGCGACGACCTCGCCGCGGATCCGCGCTTCGCCTCGACCGCCCTGCGGGCGCAGAACCAGGGGGCGCTCCTGGCGATCCTCGAGCGCGACTTCGCCGACCTCACCTGCGCCGATCTTCTCGCCCGGTTCCGTGCAGCGGGCGTGCCCTGCGCGCCGATCAACGGCTACGCCGACGCGCTGGCCGATCCGCAGGTCGCGCACATGGGCTGGGTCCAGCCGCTGAGCCTGCCGTCCGGTGCCGAGACGCGCACCTTCGTGTCGCCGCTGAAGTTCTCGGGCGAGGGCTTCCCGATCTACCGGGAACCGCCGGCGCTCGGTCAGCACAATGACGAGCTGTTCGGCGACGCCGCGCCGGCCCGCGCGCGGACGGCGTGAGGGCGGCGCCATGGACGAACTCCTGAAGGCGCGCAGCGGCGACACGCTGACCCTGACGCTCAACCGCCCCGACAAGATGAACGCTCTGTCGGCCGACCTGGTCGACGCGCTCCTCGACGCCGTGGCGGCGGCGGGCGGCGACGGGACCCGGCTCCTCGTGCTCAAGGGCGCGGGCCGGAACTTCAGCGCCGGGTTCGATTTCGGGGGCTACGAGGACCGGTCGGAGGGCGACCTCCTGCTCCGTTTCGTGCGGATCGAGCAGCTGCTCCAGGCGCTGGCCCACGCGCCCTTCGACACGCTGGCGCTCGCGCACGGGCGCAATTTCGGCGCCGGGGTCGACATGATCTGCGCCTGCGGCCGACGGGTCGGCGACCCGGCCGCCACCTTCCGCATGCCGGGCCTGTCGTTCGGGCTGGTGCTCGGCACGCGCCGCTACGCCGAGCGTGTCGGCGGCTCCAAGGCCCGGCTCGTTCTGCAGGAGGGCCGGGTGTTCGATGCCCCGGAGGCCCTGGCGGACGGCTTTCTCACCGCTGTCGCGGCGACCGAGGCCTGGCCCGGCACGGTCGCGGACGCGTCGGAGGCGGCGACGCGCCTGTCTCCCTGGGCCGGGGCGGCCCTCAACCGCGCCGCCGCCCGGGACACCCGCGCGGACGACCTCGCCGACCTCGTCGCCTCGGCCGCGCGCCCGGGGCTGAAGGACCGAATCCGCGCCTACCGCGCGGCCTGACTCGTTTCCGACCGGAGGACGCCCCGTGAGCGCCGGAACCCAGAAGATCGTCCCCCTCGCAGACCTCGCCGCCCGCGTGCCGGACGGCAGCTCCCTGGCGCTCGGCGGCAGCTTCCTGCACCGCGGCCCCTTCGCGTTCGTGCGCGAGCTGATCCGCCAGGGGCGCCGCGACCTCGAAGTCGTCAAGCAGTCGCCCGGCTACGACATCGACATCCTCTGCCGCGCCGGCGCCCTGTCGCGGGCGAAGGCAGGGATCGTGGCCATGGAAGGCAATTTCGGCCTCGCGCCCTGGTACCGCCGCGCGATCGAGTCCGGCGACGTTCGCCTCGAGGAGCACGCCTGCGCCAGCCTGACCGCCGGTCTGCGGGCGGCGGCCTTCGGCGTGCCGTTCATGCCCTGCGGCGGCATCCACGGCTCGGACCTGCCGGCGCTCAACGGCTGGACGACGATCGAGGACCCCTACGGCAGCGGCGAGGCGGTCTACGCCATCCCGCGCATCCAGCCGGACTTCGCGGTGATCCAGGCCAACGAGGTCAGCGCGTCGGGGGATGTGCGCGTCTACGGAACCTCGCACTGGGACCGGATCATGAGCCGCTCGGCCAAGCGCGTGCTCGTGGTGGCCGAGCGGGTCGCCCCGGACGCCTCCTTCCGCGACCAGCCCGAACTGACGCTGGTGCCCCACTTCCTCGTCGAGGCGGTGAGCATCGTGCCGAACGGGGCTTGGCCCGGCTCGCTCTGGCCGGATTACGAGATCGATTACCCGGCCGTGGAGGCCTACATGACCGACGCCCCGGGCGTGCTCGCCGACCACCTCGCCGCCGGCCCCGAGGCGCGGGAGGCTGCCCATGTCTGAGGCGGCGTCCAACGCGAATGAGGCCTGGTCGGGCTTTTCCTACATCGTCACCAATCTCGCCCGGTTCGTGCGGCCGAACGAGATCACCTTCAGCGGCGTGAACTCGGCCCTGCCGATGCTGGCCTGCCTGCTCGCTAAGCAGGCCTATTCGTTCGCGTTCACCTACATCAACGTCGCCGGCGGCGTCGACCCGAACCCGTCGAAGGTGCCGATCTCGTCCTCCGACCCGGTGCTCGCCGAGGGCTCGCGGGCGATCTTCGCCAACGAGGATTTCTACGATCTCTGCACCCGCGGCCTGATGGACCTGTGCTTCCTGGGCGCCGCGCAGGTCGACGGGCTGGGCCGGACGAACGTCTCCTGCATCGGCGACTGGCACGCCCCGCGGGTGCGGCTTCCGGGGGGCGGCGGCGGCGCCGTGATGCTGCCCACGGCCCGCCGGGCGGTCACGTGGCGCTCCGAGCATTCCCGCCGCACCCTCGTCGAGACCCTCGACTTCGTCACCGCGGCCGGCGGCATGCACGGCGTGGTCACGCCGATCGCCGTCTTCACGAAGCGAGAGGGCCGGCTCGTGCTGGCCTCCTGGCATCCCGAGGCGACCCTCGACGAGGTCCGGGACCGCACCGGCTTCGCGTTCTCGGCGGACGGTGCCGCCCCGACGCCCCCGCCGACCCCGGAGGAGCGGGCGGCGCTGGCGGCCCTCGACCCGGAGGGCCGGTTCGCGGCCGATGCGGGCATCCGCTTGCGCTGAGGCGCGGGGCAGACAGACGGGACAGGAGATCGCCGCCATGAGCGCTGCCATGCCGGACTCGATCAGCGCGCGGCTGCGCGCGGCCATCGCGGATCATGCGGGGACGGGCCGCACGGCGCTCTCGGGCTCCGACGTCGTATCCTATGCCGACCTCGGTGCGCGGATCGACGCCGCCGCGGGCGCGGTCCGGGACTGGGGTGTCGCCAAGGGTGACCGGGTCGGACTGATCGCGCCCAAGAGTGCGGCGGCCATCGCGGCCTATTTCGGGGCCATGCAGGCCGGCGCCTGCGTCTGCTTCCTGGAGCCGGGGCTCGCGCCGGAGGTGGTGGCCGAGCAGGCGGCGCTCGTCGGCATGCGGCATCTCATCGTCGCCCAGGTCGACGCCTCGCCCGCCGCTCTGACCGGCCTGGACGTCCGCGCACTGGACAGCCTCGCCGACGGCGCGGCCTTCGCGGCCGAGGTCGGCCCGCGGGATGAGGCCATGCTGCTTTTCACCTCGGGGAGCACCGGCCGGCCGAAGGGCGTGCTGCTGCGCCACGAAGGCCTGATCTGCAACGCCGCGGGCGTGCTCCGTCACACCGGTACGGGGCCCGAGGACCGGCTTCTCCACGTCATGCCGCTTCATCACACGAACGGCATCAACAACCAGCTGATCGTGCCTCTCCTGGCCGGAGCCGAGATCGTGCTGATGGAGCGCTTCCAGGCCGAGGCCGCCCTCGACCGCCTGCGATCTGGCGGCATCACCTACATGACCGGCGTGCCGACGATCTACGCGCGGATGCTGCCCCTGCTGCGCCCCGGGGAGCGCTTCCCGGGTCTGCGCTTCCTGCGCTGCGGCTCGGCGCCGATCACCCCGACCCTGCATCGGCAGATCGAGGAGGCCTTCGGCGTGCCGCTCCTCGTCTCCTACGGCCTGTCGGAGGCGACCTGCACCTCGACCATGAACCCGCCGGGCCGGCGTCGCATCGGCACGATCGGGACCGTGCTCGCGGGCCAGAACGTGGACCTGTTCGATCCGGTCACGGATCGCCCGGTCGAGGCCGGCCGGGAAGGGGAGATCCGCATCGCCGGCCCGGCCCTGATGGTCGGCTATCTCGGCAGCGCGGACCAGCCGATCGTGGACGGCTGGCTGCGCACCGGTGATCTCGGCCGCTTCGACGCCGACGGCTTCCTCGCCATCACGGGGCGCATCAAGGACGTGATCATTCGCGGCGGCGAGAATATCTCGCCCGCGCTGATCGAGCGGCAACTCGCTGCCCATCCGGCCATCTGCGACTGTTGCGTGGTTGGCGCCCCCGACGCGGATCTCGGCGAGGTACCGGTGGCCTTCGTGGTGCTGCGGGAGGGCGAGGGCCTCGACGAGCCGGGGCTCAAGGATTTCGTGCGCGGGTCCCTCGCGCGGATCTACGTGCCGGCGCAGATTCGCAGGCTCGACGTGCTGCCGGTCAACGGCGTCGGCAAGACCGACCGCAAGGCGCTGCGTGGCTTGTTGGCCGCTTCCTAGGACGCGTGTCTACGCGAACGGCAGACGCGAACCGCAGCGCGTCTCACCGACCCGCCTCGGTGTGGCGCACGCTCGCGGCCGACCCAGGACAGAACCGGCTCCGACCTGATTGCATCAGGCCGGCGGCTCAGGATCCTTGTTGTACCGCGCGTTCTCGCGCCGAACCCGGATCCGCTTCGGCGGCAGGCGCACCGGCGCCGGCAGGTCCACGTCGAGCAGGACAGGGCGGATCGGCTCTCGAACCGGAAGAGCGCCCGCGCGAATAGGCTCCCCGCGGTGCTGAGAGCGCGGACAAGACGATCGCGCGAACGGCCCCGCGTCCCCGCCTAGGAGCTCACCGGCGCGCCCTGCAGGTCGTCCGACGTCGTCTCCGCGTGGATCAGCGTGAGCGTACTGACCATCGCCCGGCTCGCCTTTCCGGTCGCGCCCGACGGCAGCGTGTCGCTGAAGACGATCACGTCCGGCACCTTGTAACGTTCGAGATGGGCCGATGCCCAGCGCCTGAGTTCGTCCGCCGACAGCGCGCGGTCAGGCTTCAGCACGACGACCGCGTGGATCGCCTCGCCGAGGCGCGGGTCGGACACGCCGGCGCACAGGGCCGCCGCGATGTCCGGATGCGCGCACAGGGCGTTCTCGATCTCCATGGGGGCGATCTTGTTGCCGCCCCGCGCGACGATCTCCTTGGAGCGCCCGACGAGCTCGACGTGACCGTCCTGGCGCAGGCGCGCGAGATCGCCTGTGCGGAAGTGGTCCGCCTCCAGCGCGGAGCGCGTGAGCTCGGCGCCGTCGAGATAGCCGAGCATGCCGCAGGCAGTTCGGATCCGCAGCTCGCCGGTCTCGCCCGGAGCGGCGAGCGCGCCGTCGTCCCGGACGATGCGGAACGACACGCCCTCGGTTGGCATGCCGATCGACCCAGCCTCCGAGACGTCCCGCGGCCGGTGACAGAAGTCGCAGGAGCCAGTCTCGGTCGAGCCGTAGAGGTCGACGAGCTCGGCCTTCGGCCATCCGCCGCGGACGGCTTGCGTCAGCGACGGGCTGAGCGCCTCGCCGCCGGTCAGCACCGCCCGCAGACGGGCGGCCGGCGGGACACCGTCGGCCAGCAGAGCTCGCAGCATGGTCGGCACGACGGCCAACACCGTCGCCTCCGTGGCGAGCAGGCCCTCGAGCGTCGCGGGCGTGAACTTCGGGACGAGGACGAGTCTTGCCCCGGAGCGGATCGCCAGAAGGCTCGCCCAGATCCCGAAGATGAAGGTCAGCTGGAGCGGCACCGCGACAACGTCGTCCGGGCGAAAGCCCAGCAGCCGGTCGAGGATCGCGAGCTTGCGCGCCAGGGCATCGTGCCCGAGAACCACGCCCTTCGGCACGCCGGTGCTGCCCGAGGTGAAGACCACGAGTGCGGCCCCGTCCAGGAGCGGCCGCACCGGCGGCGCATCCTCCGCGATCTCCTCCAAGCTGAGCCCGTCGATCCGGAAGCGGGCACGCGTCGCCCGCTCGACCGCCGCGCGGGTGAGCGGTGCGGCGGCCCGGTGCACGGGCACCGCGACCGCGCCCGCCCGCCAGAGGCCGAGCAGAGTCCCGAGATCGAGCGCCCGGTTGCCGATGGTGAGGTGCACCGGCTCGTGCGGGCGCACGCCCGCCGCACGCAGCTGACCGGCGACCAGCTCCGCGTGTGCACCGAGGTCGCGCCCCGACATCCCGGGGCCGGAACTCTCGTCCACCCGGCTGCTCGGGCGGCCGAGTCCCGCGCCCAGGGTCTCCGCCAGCGCCCCGGTCACGATCCGGCTCCCGGGAAGCGGCTGTCGCGCCACGCTAGCGCCGCCTTGAGACCCTGCGACCGGGCGATGTCCATGAAGGCCCGCTTGTCCGGCGAGCCCTCGCCCTCGATCAGCAGGTCGATGTCGAGGGCCGTCTCCAGGGCCTCCAGCATGCCCCGCGCCTCGATCGACCGGTTGATCGCTCGCTTGGTCTCCTTGACGAGGTTCGGGTCGATCGCCGCGATGTGCCGGGCGAGGTGCAGCGCGCTGGCGTCGAGGTCGGCCGCCGGCACCACCCGGTTGACCATGCCGATCTCGTAGGCGCGCCGCGCCGGGATGCGGTCCTCGCCCGTGAGGATGATCTCCTTGGCGATCTTCGGACCCACGATCCAGGGCAGGATCATCACCACGATGCCCGCGCCGAACTTCAGCTCCGGCTCCCCGAAGAAGGCGTCCTCGGCCGCCACGGTCACGTCGCAGGCCAGTGCCAGCTCGCAGGCGCCCGCGAGGCAGGGGCCGCGCACCGCCGCGATGGTCGGCTTCGGGCAGTGCCAGAAGCGCATCGGCACGTCGAAATCCTTGCGCAGGATCGGGCGCCACTGGCTCACGCCTTCAGGGCGCAGCGCCATCTGATCCTTGAGATCGAAGCCCGACGAGAAGGCCGTGCCGGCCCCGCGCACGATCACGGCGCGGACCGCATCGTCGGCCTCGGCCGCGTCCATCGCCTGCGCGAGCTCGTCCAGCATGGTCGCGCTGATCGCGTTGGTGCGCTCCGGGCGGTTCAGGGTGATGCGCGCCACCGGCGCGAGCGTCTCGTAGGTGATCGTCTTGAAGGCCACGGGTGGCTTTCTCCTCGCTGTCACTTGCGTCCTCCCGCCAGTCGCTTGGCCTCGGGTAGGCGCCGCAGCCGCAGCATCGAAGCGAGACCTAGGAACGGCCCCACGGCCAGCAGCGCGAAGGCGAAGCGCCAGCCGAGGAATGTCCCGGCGAAGGCGATGAGCTGGATGCTGACGAGCGTCAGGAGAAAGCCGAGGCAGGTCTGCACGGTGAGCATCGTGCCGATCAGCCTGCGGTCGCTCAGCTCGCTCACCGCCGCCGAGAACTGCGCCGAATCGGCGATCACCGCGACGCCCCAGAGCACGCCCACCGCCAGCACCGCCCAGGCCGGGCCGCCGAACAGGAAACCCACCGCGATGGCACAGCAGCCGCTGGCCAGCATCGAGGCGCCGGTGACCAGAGTGCGCCCGAGTCGATCGGCCGCCCAGCCGCCCAGCATCGCGCCGAACGCCCCGGCCGCCACCACCGCGAAGGCGGCCAGTTCCGGCGGGAACGGCGGCGCGTTGCCGTAACGCTCACGGAAGCTCGCCGCCATGAAGGCGCCGATCCAGGCCCACATCGCGTAGAGCTCCCACATGTGGCCGAGATAGCCGAGATTGGCCAAGCGCACCCCGCGGTTGCGCCACGCCTCCAGGGCGTTCTCCAGGCGCAGGGGCGGGGCCTCCGACCGGATCGGCCCGAGCTGCACGAAGCGGATCAGGGCCGCCGAGAGGAGGGCGCCCAACGCCGCACCGAGCACCGGCAGGTGCCAGTCGAGCTGGCCGAGGGCCGCGACGAGGTGGGGCAGCGCCGAGCCGAGGGTTAGCGCGCCCACCAGAAGGCCGATCAGCAGCCCCAGGTCGCCCACCGCCCAGGTCGCGGCGATCTTCATGCCGACCGGGTAGACGCCGGCCATGCAGGCCCCCGTCACGAAGCGCAGCAGCGGCACCATCGGCGAGGTCGGCGCGAAGGCCAGCATCAGGAGGTTGGCGAGACCGGCCGCGACGGCGCAGCCGCAGAACAGCCGGCGCAGGTCGAACCGGTCGGCCAGCCCCAGCAGCGCGCTGACCAGGGTGCCGGCGACGAACCCGGCCTGCACGCTGTTGGTGAGCAGGGCCTCCTGGAACGGGCTCAGCGTCCACTGCGTGCGGATCGCGCCGATCGAGGCGGTGGTGGCGAACCACGTCGCCATAGCCGCCACCTCGCTCAGGAGCAGCAGCCCGATCGCCATCCGCTTTGCGCTGATGGTCGCGCTGTCGGCCGAGTCAGGACGTGCCATGGCTAGGCTGCCTCACTTCGCGGCCGTATGGGCCACGAGGGGGCAGCCGCCGTCGGCCATGGGCCGGAACGCCTGGTCGCCGGGGATGGTGTCGACGAGCTTGTAGTAGTCGTACGGCCCCTTCGACTCGGACGGGTCCTTGACCTGGAACAGGTAGAGGTCGTGGATGGTGCGCCCGTCCGCGCGGATCGAGCCGTGGCCGAACAGCGGATCGTCCGTCGGCATCGCCTTCATCTGCGCGACGACGTCGGTGCCGCGATGCGCCTTGTCCTTGTCGAGGGCGGCGATCGCCTTCATCCAGTGGAGCATCGCCGCGTAGGTGCCGGCCTGGTTCATCGTCGGGTAACGGCCACCGTTGCGTGCCGCGAACCGCCTCGCCCAGGTCCGGGTGCCGTCATTGAGGTCCCAGTAGAACGCCTCGGTCAGAGTCAGGCCGTGGGCGACCTTCAGGCCGACCGAGTGGATGTCCGAGATGAAGGCGAGGAGCGCGACGAGCTTCTGGCCGCCGTCGGTGAGGCCGAACTCCGAGGCCTGCTTGATGGCGTTGATGGTGTCGCCGCCGGAATTGGCGAGCGCGACCACCTGCGCACCGCTGCCCTGGGCCTGGAGCAGGTAAGAGGAGAAGTCAGTGCTCTGGAACGGAGCCAGGACGTGTCCGAGGGACTTGCCGCCCGCCTTCGTCACGGCCTCGGTGGCGTCGCGCTCCAGGGCGTGACCGAAGGCGTAGTCCGTCGTGAGGAAGTACCAGGACTTTCCGCCCTGCTTGATCACGGCGCGCGCCGTGCTGTTGCCGAGGGCCCAGGTGTCGTAGGTCCAGTGGACGTTGGTCCGGGTGCAGTTCTTCCCGGTCAGATCCGAGGAGCCGGCGCTCGCGATCAGGAACGCCTTGTCCTTCTCGCTCGCGATGTTCGACACGGCCAGGGCGACCGAAGAGGTCGGTACGTCGACGATCGCGTCGACCTGGTCGACGTCGAACCAGCGTCGCACGATGGCCGCGCCGATATCGGGCTTGTTCTGATGGTCGGCCGAGAGAACCTCGACGCGGAAGCCCCTCGCGTCCGGCTTGAAGTCCTCGACGGCCATGCGCGCGGCCTCGACGGAGCCCGGCCCCGCGATGTCGGCGTAGAGCCCGGACTGATCGTTCAGCACGCCGATACGGAAGGTCGGCAGCGGGTCGGCCTGCGCGACGGACAGGCCGCCCAACGCGATCGCCAGCGCGAATACACCCTTCATGGTCTTTCCTCCATCGGTATGAACGGACTGTGTTTGTTTTTGCCAGTCCGGCGGCAGTGCCGCGCCCAGTGCTACGTCATCACACTCAAGTCTTCCCTGTATGATTTCCGTCCGTGCCGCAGTCGAACGGCGGCGAGAGCTGGCGAGAGCGCCTAGCGATGCACGTCGACGACGACGCGGCCGCGCACCCGGCCCGACATCAGGCGTTCCGCGGTGGCCACAGCCTCTGACAGGCCGATCTCGTCCGTGATCGCCTCGAGCTTGACCGGATCGAGGTCGCGGACCAGCCTGTTCCAGGCGTCGATCCGCTCGGGCCGCGGGCACATCACGCTGTCGATCCCGATCAGGCTGACGCCGCGCAGGATGAAGGGGGCCACGCTCGCAGGCAGGTCCATGCCCTGCGCCAGACCGCAGGCCGTCACGACGCCCCGGTACTTCATGGCGGCGCAGACGTTCGCCAGCGTGTGGCTACCGACCGCATCGACGGCCCCGGCCCAGCGCTCCCGGGCGAGCGGCCGGCCCGGATCCGAGAATGTCGCCCGGTCCAGCACCTCCGCTGCGCCGAGGCGGCGCAGGTAATCGGCCTCCTCAGGACGGCCGCTCACCGCCACGACCGTGTAGCCGAGGCGCGACAGGAGAGCGACCGCCGTGCTGCCGACGCCACCGGCCGCGCCGGTGACGACGACCTCGCCCTTGTCGGGGGTGACGCCGTGGCGCTCGAGGGCGATCACGCACAGCATCGCCGTGTAACCGGCAGTTCCGATCGCCATCGCCTGCCGTGGCGTAAGCGCCTCCGGCAACGGCACCAACCAGTCGCCCTTGAGCCGCGCGACTTGCGCCAGCCCGCCCCAATGGGTCTCGCCGACGCCCCAGCCGTTGAGGACGACGCGGTCGCCGGCCTTGTAGTCGTGATGCCGGGACTCGCGGACGGTGCCGGCGATGTCGATGCCCGGCACCATCGGAAACTTGCGCACGACCGGGCCTTTCCCGGTGATCGCGAGCCCGTCCTTGTAGTTCAACGTCGAGTAGACGACATCCACGGTGACGTCACCCTCGGGGAGCTGCGCCTCGTCGATCTCACGCAGGCCGGCGCGGTAGCCCGCCTCATCCTTCTCGATCAGGATCGCCTTGAACATTCGGGGCACTCCGCGGGGCGCTCAGCGCGTAAGACAGGTCAGGAACAGGGTGGCGAAGAGGTCGAGAGGCTCGGGGCTGCGCTCGAGCTTGGCGCGCAGGACCGCGCCTTCCCAGCCGATCCAGAAAAACGCCGCCAGCGCAGCGCAATCGGCATCCGCGGCGATCTCGCCGGCTGCCTGGGCTTCCCGGAGACAGCGCTCCGTCCGCGCCTGCCAGTCGAGGAGGACGCCATGCAGACGGTCCCGGAAGAGCTCGGGCAGGGCGCTCATCTCCTGCCCGAGATTGCCGACGACACAGCCGCGACGGAACTCGTAGCGTGCCATGCCGGCCTTCGCGTCGGCGACGAAGTTCCTGATGCGCTCGATCGGGGTCGTACGCTCATCGAGCAACCAGCGGTCGAGCTTGCGCGCGAAATAGGCTGCGTACGCCTCGATCAGTTCGGCGCCGAAGACGTCCTTGCTCGCGAAGTAGTGGTAGAACGAACCTTTCGGCACACCCGCGGTGCGCAGGACCTCTTCGAGGCCGGTTGCCGAGTAGCCCTTCTCCGATAGCAGCGCGACGCCCACCCGGATCAGGGCCGCCCGCGACGTGCCGTAGGCCGGCTCAGGCCTAGGTGGCCGACCTCTCTTGCGCGCGGTGACAGCCGAGACCGAATCGGGCTTCATAATTTAGAAATAGACCGGTTTATTATTAAATGCAACGCGCCTCGGGATCCTGTCAGGTCGCGTTCCGTGCGCAGCTCTCGGGAGGACCAGCGACGAGCTGGAAAGCGCCGTTCGGTCACCTGGGTTTGGGACGCACTGCTGCCGGACCCTGGCTGCGAGCTGGGAAGCTGACCGAGGGCTTGGCGCCCGTCACGGCCATGCGGCGATCGACGGCGGTATTCCGGAAGCGGACATCGTCTCGCGCTGGATGATGGACTCCAGATGTGCGCGAAGCATCGTGGAAGGTGTCGGGCAGAGGCGTGTGGCTGGGAGGATGCGCGTCGATCCGCTCGGAGAACAGAGTCGGGCCAGCGGGCACGGCTCGGTGCTCGGTTCCGATCCAGCTGACGGCGGCCGGGATCTGCGAGAAGTCAGCTCGATGGCAGGAGAGGTCACGCCATTGGCCTCGAGAGCCTTGGCGCCTTCGGGTCGCAGACGGCGACCTGTCCGAGCGCCGGCTGGATGCTGCCGACGGTCGCTGACGCCCTCCCTTGAGGCCTCCCTCGCTTTGGGGATACTGGATACATAATCTCGTTTGGGAGAGGGGTCAGATGGCGCGACTGAACGTCAACGGCGTCGTGCGTGAGGTCGATGCCGAGGCCGACACCCCGCTCCTCTGGGTCATCCGCGAGCAGATCGGGTTGACCGGCACCAAGTACGGCTGCGGCATCGCCCAATGCGGCGCCTGCACCGTGCATATCGACGGGGCGGCCGTCCGCTCCTGCTCCGTGCCGCTCTCGGCGATCGAGGCGGGGCAGAAGATCGTCACGATCGAGGGGCTAGCCCCGGATGCCCGCCATCCGGTCCAGCAAGCCTGGGCCGAGCTCGACGTGCCGCAATGCGGCTTCTGCCAGCCCGGGATGATCATGGCCTCGGCGGCGCTGCTCGCGCAGAACGCGCGTCCGAGCGAGGAGCAGATCCGCCAGGAGATCACCAACATCTGCCGCTGCGGCACCTACAACCGTGTGCTCGCCGGCATCAAGATCGCCGCCGAGCGCGGCCAGTCCGGCTGACGGGGGGAGAGCAGATGAGCCTCGAATCCAAGGCCGCCCCGCAGGCTGCCCGCCCCAGCCGCCGCACGCTGCTCGCCGGCGCCGGTCTCTTCACCCTCGGCTTCCACATCCCGTTCGCCGCACGGGCCGCAACCCTCGACGCGGCGCCCACCGCGCCGGAGGTCAATGCCTGGGTCGTGGTGAAGCCGGACGAGACCGTGGTCATTCGCATCGCCCGTTCGGAGATGGGCCAGGGCACGCTCACCGGCCTCGCGCAGCTCGTCGCCGAGGAGCTCGACTGCGACTGGGCCAGGGTCACCACCGAGTATCCGAGCCCGGGCCAGAACCTCGCCCGCAAGCGCGTCTGGGGTGATTACTCGACCGGCGGCAGCCGCGGCGTGCGCGATTCTCATGAGTACGTGCGAAGAGGCGGCGCCGCCGCCCGCACGATGCTCATTGCCGCCGCCGCGAAGGGCTGGGGCGTACCCGCCGCCGAGTGCCGCGTCGAGCGGGGCGTGATCACCCACGGCCCCTCCGGCCGCAGCATCACTTACGGCGCCGTCGCCGCGGAGGCGGCCAGGATCGAGCCGCCGAAAGACGTGGTGCTCAAGGATCCGAAGGACTGGACCATCGCCGGCAAGCCGCTGAAGCGGCTCGACACCCTACCCAAGCTCGACGGCAGCCAGGTCTACGGGATCGATCTCAAGCTGCCGGGGCTGCTCAACGCCGCGATCCGGGACTGTCCGGTGACCGGCGGCAGCGTGAGGAGCTTCGACGCCGCGGCTGTGTCGGGCATGCCCGGTGTCCGAAGAGTGCTCCAGGTCGGCGACAGCGCGGTCGCGGTGGTGGCCGACACGTTCTGGCGCGCCAAGACAGCCCTCGACGCCCTCCCGGTCGTCTGGGACGATGGCCCGAACGCGACGGTGTCCAGCGAGACCATCGCGGCGACCCTGCGCGAGGGACTCGACGCCGAGCAGGCCTTCGTCGGCAACAAGGCCGGCGATGTGGCCGGCGCCCTCAAGGGCGCCGCCAAGGTGGTGGAGGCCGTCTACGGCGTACCGTTCCAGAATCACGCCACGATGGAGCCGATGAATGCCACCGCGCTCTGGACGCCGGAGCGCTGCGAGGTCTGGACGCCGACACAGAACGGCGAGGCGGCTCTGGCCGCGACCGCCGACGCCGCCGGGCTGCCGGCCACGTCGTGCGAGGTCTACAAGATCCATCTCGGCGGCGGCTTCGGCCGGCGCGGCGCCACGCACGACTGGGTGCGTCAGGCGGTGCTCATCGCGCGGGAGATGCCGGGCACGCCGGTCAAGCTGATCTGGACCCGCGAGGAGGACATGACCCATGGCCGGTACCATCCGGTCACGCAGTGCCGGATGCGCGCCGCCCTCGACGGGAACGGCAACCTGACCGGCCTGCACATGCGCATCTCCGGCCAGTCGATCCTGGCCTCGGTCGCCCCCCAGCGCATGGTCGAGGGCCGCGACCCGGTCACCTTCCAGGGTCTCAACCCCGGAGGTCCGGAGGCCGCGATCGGCTACACGATCCCCAACATCCTGGTCGATCACGCGATGCGCAACCCGCACATCCTGCCGGGCTTCTGGCGGGGCGTGAACCTGAACCCGAACGCCATCTATCTCGAATGCTTCATGGACGAGCTGGCCCACGCCGCCGGGCAGGACCCGCTCGCCTTCCGGCTGAAGCTGATGGACAACCATCCGAAGCACCGGGCCGTGCTGCAGGCGGTGGCCGAGCGGATCGGATGGGCCAGCAAGCCGCCCGCGGGCGTCTACCGCGGCATCTGCCAGACGATGGGGTTCGGGAGCTACGTCGCGGGCGCGGCCGAGGTCTCGGTCTCCGACCAGGGCGAGCTGAAGATCCACCGTATCGTGGCGGCGACCGACCCCGGCCACGCGGTCAACCCGCAGCAGATCGACGCGCAGGTGGCGGGCTCCTTCGTCTACGGTCTCTCGGCCGCGCTGTACGGCGCCTGCACGGTGAAGGACGGGCGCATCGAGCAGACGAACTTCGACAGCTATCCGGTGATGCGGATGGACGCGATGCCGGCGGTCGAGGCCATCCTGATGCCGTCCGGCGGTTTCTGGGGCGGCGTCGGCGAGCCGACGATCGCGGTCGCCGCGCCGGCCGTGCTCAACGCGATCTTCGCTGCGACCGGCAAGCGCGTCCGCCAGCTTCCGCTGAAGGACACGGATCTCCGCCGGGCATGAGGGGACGGGCATGAGGGCGATGACGCCGGCGCTCGCGCTGCTCGCCGCCCTCGCCGGGGGAACGGGCGCGGGCGCCGCCGGGATGCGGCCGCCGCCCGGCGCCTCGTCCTGCACCGGCTGCCACGCCGAGGGCTCCGCGATGGGCGCGCTCGCGGGGCGGCCGGAAGCCGAGATCGTCGGCGCCCTCGATGCCTTCCGGACCGGCGCGCGCCCGGCGACGATCATGAACCGCATCGCCAAGGGGTTCGGCGCGCAGGAGAGCCAGGCCATCGCCGCCTGGTTCGCGGCGCAGGGATCGCGGTGATGCGCGCGCCTTCTCCGACCCGCCGCGCCCTGATCGGCGGAGCCGCGGCCACCGCGCTGGCGCGCCCGGCCCTCGGTGGCGCAGCGCCGCGCGTCGTGGTCGTGGGCGCCGGGTTCGGGGGTGCCACGGCGGCGCGCTGCCTCGCCGCGGGCGGCGTCGACGTGACCCTGGTCGAGGCGGCCGAGCGCTATGTCGCCTGCACGGGCAGCAACGCGGTCGTCGTTGGCCTGCGCGGGATCGAGGCCCAGACCTTCGGCTACGAGGCCCTCGGCCGGGCTCGGCTCCGCTTCGTGCGCGGAACGGCGGATGCGGTCGACCCGGCGGGGCGCCGGGTGACCCTCGGCGACGGCACGACTCTGCCCTACGACCGCCTGATCCTCTCGCCGGGCATCGCGCTGCGCTTCGACGCCGTGCCGGGCTACGACGCGAAGGCCGCCGAGGCGATGCCCCATGCCTGGAAGGCCGGGGCGCAGACGGTGCTCCTCGCCCGCCAGCTCGAGGCCATGCCGGAGGGCGGCACGGTGGTCCTCTCGGCACCCGCCAACCCGTATCGCTGCCCGCCCGGCCCCTACGAGCGCGCGAGCCTGATCGCGCATTTCCTGAAGACCCGGAAGCCGCAGGCGAAGCTCGTCCTGCTCGACGCCAAGGACACGTTCTCGAAGCAGAAACTGTTCGAGGCGGCCTGGGCGAAGCTGTACCCGGACATGCTCGAATACGTGCCGCTCGCCTCGGGCGGTGCGGTCACGGAAGTCGACGCCGCCGCGATGGTCGTTCGCACGGACTTCGCCGAGTACAAGGCCGATGTGGCGTGCATCATCCCGCCCCAGCGGGCCGGCCCCATCGCGGCGCAGGCCGGCTGCGCCGACCGCAGCGGCTGGTGCCCGATCGATCCGGTGACCTTCGAATCGCGCCTCGTGCCGGGCATCCATGTCATCGGCGACGCGGCGATCGCAGGGGCGATGCCGAAATCCGCCTTCTCGGCGAACGCGCAGGCCAAAGTCTGCGCGCAGGCGGTGATCGACCTGCTGGCCGGACGGGAGCCCGAGAGCCCGAGGCTCATCAACACCTGCTGGAGCCTCGTCGCACCGGGCAACGGCATCTCGATCGCGGGCGTCTTCCGCCCGACCGACGGCCTCCTGGCGGACGTTCCGGGCGCCGGCGGTATCAGCCCCCTCGACGCGCCCGACGCGGTGCGCGCGCAGGAGGCGGCCTACGGCGAGAGCTGGTACCGGACGATCACCCGGGACGTGTTCGGATGAGGGAGGGCCGCGTGGCCGCCATGCTCGTGCTGGCAGTCGCCGCCCCGCCGGCGGAGGCCGGGGAGGGCCTGGTCCCCACCGCGATCGTCGGCGACGCCATCCCCGAGAGCCTGACCGGCGCGCCGGGCGATGCCGCGCGCGGCCGGGCCATCGTCGTGGACCGGACCCGCGGGCTCTGCCTTCTCTGCCATACCGGGCCCTTCCCGGAGGAGCGGTTCCAGGGCAACCTCGCCCCGGATCTCGCGGGCGTCGGCGGGCGGCTGGGCTCGGGTCAGCTGCGCCTGCGGCTGGTGGACGGACGGGCCTTGAACCCGGAGACGATCATGCCACCGTACTATAGCCTGACAGGGCTCACCCGCGTGGGGCGGCCGTGGCAGGGGCGGCCGATCCTGAGCGCGGCCGAGATCGAGGATGTCGTCGCCTTCCTGGCGACGCTGCGCGAGGCGGGTCCCGAGGAGAGCCGATGAGCAGGCACAGGAGACGGAGCGCGCGTTCGATGGACCGGCGCGGCGTGCTCGCCGGGGCTGTCGGCACCGCGCTCGCCGTCGCGCTGCGCCCCGCCGCCGCGGCGACGCTCCCGCGCACGGAAACGACGGAATCCGCCATCCGACGCTTCGCGGGTGACAACCCGATCCGACCGGGCCGGGTGACCCTCGACCTGCCGCCGCTCGTGGAGAACGGCAACACGGTGCCGCTCACCGTCGCCGTCGAGAGCGCGATGACGCCCGGGGATCACGTGCGCCGGATCGGGGTGTTCAACGAGAGGAACCCGCAGCCGAACGTCGTGACATTCCACCTGCGGCCGGGCGCCGGCCGCGCGCAGGTCTCGACACGCATCCGGCTCGCCGACACGCAGCGCATCACCGCCATCGCCGAGATGAGCGACGGGACCTACTGGTCGGCGAGCGCCGATGCCATCGTGACCCTCGCCGCCTGCCTGGAGGGCTGACCCCGATGGCCCGCACGCTGATCAACCTGCCGAAGACCGCCAAGCCCGGCGACACGATCACGATCAGGACCCTGATCTCGCACCCGATGGAGACGGGCTTCCGCCCCGGTGCCGACGGCCGCATCCTGCCGCGCAACATCGTGACGGACTTCGTCTGCCGCTTCGAGGACGAGGAGATCTTCCGGGCCGAGCTGTTTCCCGCCTCAGCGGCCAACCCCTACCTGACCTTCACCTGGGTCGCGACGCGCAGCGGCCGCTTCAGCTTCACGTGGCGCGGCGACGGCGGCTTCGATCAGACCGAGTCCGCGGCGATCACCGTGGCCTGAGTCCCGCCGTGCCGCGCCGCTTCGGCTCCCTGCTGCAGACGGCGCTCGTGGCCCTGCTCCTCACCAGCCCTCTCGCGCGGTCGGAGCCGGTCCCGCCGGCCGAGCGACGCTCGGGCTTCGACCAGATGAGCCCCGAGATCCAGGCGATGCAGCGGGACGACGGGGCCAATCCCGGCATGCTCGCGGTCGCGGACGGGGAGGACCTCTGGGCGAAGGCGCCCATCTCCGGGGGACTCGCCTGCGCCGGCTGCCACGGCGAGGCCTCGTCCACGATGCGGGGTGTCGCGGCACGCTATCCCGCTTGGGACGCGCGGACGGGCAGGCCCATCGACCTCCAGTCTCGCGTCAACGCGTGCCGCCGCGAGCATCAGGGCTCCGAGGCCCTCGCCTACGAGAGCCCCGACCTGCTGGCGCTGACGGCCTTCGTCGCCGCGCAGTCCCGCGGGCTGCCGATCGCTCCGCCGGACGATCCCCGGCTCGATCCCGCGCGGGCGGCGGGTCGCGCGCTGTTCGAGGCGCGCCAGGGCCAGCTCGGCCTGTCCTGCGCCATCTGCCACGACGACCATCGGGGTCACCGCCTCGGCGCAGCGATGATCCCGCAGGGCCACCCGACCGGCTACCCGCTCTACCGCCTCGAATGGCAAGGTCTCGGCTCGCTGCAACGGCGCCTGCGCAACTGCCTCACCGGCATGCGCGCCGAGCCCTTCGGGTACGGCGCGCCGGAATACGTTGCGCTCGAACTCTACCTCGCGACGCGCGCCGCGCCGCTGCCGCTGGAGACGCCGGCCGTGCGCCCCTGAGCGAGCTCGGACTGGCCACCGCTCGACGCCGCGCGCACCTCGTCGACCGGCCGCGGTGACCCGCCGGACGGCCGAAGCGCGAACGCCTCGGCCACCAGTCGATCCACGACCGTGGCTCTAGCGGTCGAGCCAGCGCCGCGCTTCCACGGATTCGGCCCCGCGCCTACATACCCGGTATGCCGATCCTCCTGGCGCTCGGCGCCGCCCTGCTGTTCGGTCTCGTGTTCGGCCCTCAGTGGTGGGTGCGCCGGGTGATGCGGCAACACGCCACCGAGAGGCCGGACCTTCCCGGGACCGGCGGCGAGCTTGCCCGCCATCTGCTCGACCTGGCACGGCTCGAGCACGTTCCCGTCGAGATCGCGCAGGCCGACCACTACGATCCGGTCGCGAACGTCGTGCGCCTGTCGCCGGAGAACCATGAGGGCCGCTCCATCACGGCGGTCGCGGTGGCGGCACATGAGGTGTCCCACGCGCTCCAGCACGCGGCGGGGGACCGGCTGCTCGCGGCGCGGGTGACCTTCGCGCCAATCGTGCAGGGCTTCGAGCTTGCCGCAGGCTTGGTGATGATGACCGCGCCCATCATGCTCGCCGTCATCAAATCACCCGCCCTGCTCACCCTACAGGTCGGGTTCGGCATCGCGCTCCTCAGCGTTCGCCTCGTGTTTCACCTCTTGACGCTGCCCGTCGAGCTCGATGCGAGCTACCGGCGGGCTCTGCCCATCCTGGAAACGGGCCGCTTCCTCGACGCTGACGACATGCGTGGCGCCCGCACCGTGCTGCGCGCCGCAGCCCTCACCTACGTGGCCTCGTCCCTCGTGTCGCTCGTGAACATCGCCCGCTTCCGGCGACTCCTCCGGTTCTGAGACCTACCAAACGCGGGTCCGTTCCTGCTCTGCTCGGCCGCGAGCGGACTGCCTTCGATCAGCCAGCCACTGTCACCACCGAACGACCGCTCGAACGTCTCGGAGGGGTGGCTTTGGGACGGTCTGGTCGCGGCCGAAGCTGCCGTGAAGCCGAACACGCGTCGGAACCGCGCGTGGAACAGAGCTGCCGCGTCACGGCGCGCCCCGCGGAACGAAGACACTCGGCCCCGATCCGCGGCGTCCTCGAGCGCCTCACCTCACGCGGCGGCCGCGGCGAGCGTGCTCCGAAGCCGTTCATCGAGTTCGCCAGCGACGCGGTCGACCTGCGGATTCGCGAACTGGCCGAAGGTGCTGACCGGGCGGTCGTACTCGAAGGCGACGCCACCCTCGGCATCCGCACGCAGAAGCACCCGGATCGGCGCGTACAAGGCGGCAGAAACGGCGTGCCGGGTCATCGACGCGGCCGTCAGCGGGTTGCCGATGTCGTACTGGATGGCCTTGCGGCCCAACCCGGCGGTGAGCAGCACATCGCCATGGTCTCGGAAGCCAAAGATCGAGAGCGGCGCCTGCCGTTCGAGGAGGTCGCGCGCCTCGTCCACTCGTCCGGCCTTCAGGAGCTTGGCGTAATCGAGGTCGATGACGGGCACCGAAGCCTCCAAGGCGGATCGGACCGCCTCGAAGGACTTGGCCGAGGAAAGGGTGACGTGCTCGACCGCGATTTTGGTCGACGCGAAGTGGTCGGACATGATCTGATCTCCTGACTTCATGCAGCGGGCGGCTCGCTGGGCGGGCCTCGGTTGCTCGTCCTCGGCCTGTCCGAGTGCTCGCTCAGTTCATGGCCTCAAGCGACCCGAGCTTGACCGTGTTCGTGTCGGCCTCGACCGTAACAGGCGCGTCGGGCAGCCACCGGACGACGCCCGCGGTCGCGAAGCCCCCCTGCTTGAGGACCTGCGCGGCATGCGTCGCGACGTTTCGGCTCCGATAGGCGACGGTGATGGTGGCGGGCGCCTTGAAGGGCTCGACGGAGGCGATGGCCGGCCGAGCCTCCTGCCAGCGCGTGAGGGCCGGTACGAGGAGACCACCCTGCGCACGGACGTCGGCGGCGCTCAGCGCGAGACCCGGCGCATGGTGGGCCGCGCCGATGACGGCGGGGACGGAGAAGGCGCCGTGCGCGGCGGTGTTGAGGGTCACCTCCGACGCGGCGGCCGGCAGGAGGGACGCCACGGTCATCGTCAGCGCGGCGGTGAGGGTGATGGTACGGTGGGTCATCTCTCGATCCTCTCGGTGTGACGGGGTGGCCCGTCTTTCGATGAGGAGGAGATGCGGCCGGGGGCCGCATTCATCAAACAGATGCGGTTGATACCCGGTATCTACGCCGTAAATGATGGGCCGGTTTCGACGGCCGCGATGGCGCGGCCGATGCAGCTCGGAAGTCTGATGGTCCCGCTCGGTCGGATGCCGCATTGTCCGGTCGCCGAGACCAGGGTCGCGAGCCACCGGCGGACCTGACCATGACGATCAAGCACCGTGACCTCGCGGGCATCGACCTGAACTTGGTCGTGGCGCTGGACGCACTCCTGACCGAGAGCAGCGTCACGCGCGCTGCCGCGAAGGTCGGCATCACGCAATCCGCCATGAGCAGCAGCCTTGCCCGCCTGCGCAGGCTCCTCGGCGACGAGCTCCTGACGCGCACGCCGGACGGCATGCGCCCGACACCGCGGTCGCTCGCCCTCGTCGAGCCGGTCCGAGCCGCCCTGCGCCAATTCCAGGGCATCGTCCTCCGGGAGGACGACTTTGCCCCCTCGCAGGTCGAGCGGTCCTTCACGCTCGCCATCCCCGGCAGCGTCGAGGTGCGTCTCATCCCGCGCCTGCTCGCGTTCCTCGCACGCGAGGCGCCCGGCATCCGCCTGCACCTGGTCGGCCTCGATTACGGGAGCGTGCTGGGGGACCTCGACGCCGACAGGATCGACATGGCCGTCGGCATGATCTCCGAGGGCCAAGTCCACCACAAGGTCCGGCCGCTCTATCGCTTCGGCTTCCTGAGCCTGTTCAATCCCCGGTTGCTCGGCGTGAGCGGTCCGCTCTCGCTCGACGACTTCGTCCGCTTCCCGCACATCCTGACGTACCTGACCGGCGTCGGCCCGGGGGTGGTGGACGAGGCGCTCGCGAAGGTGGGCCGGACGCGGAGGCTGGCGGCGACGACGCCGCGCTTCGCCACCGTGCCGTTTCACGTGCAGGCCGCGCCCTTGATCGCCACGATGGCCGACGAGCTGGCCACCACCTTCGCGACCCAGCTCGGCCTGACGACGAGCCCCGTGCCGGTGCCGACCGGGGAGATCGTCATCTCCATGCTGTGGCACGCCTCCTATGACCGCGATCCCGCCCATCGCTGGCTGCGGGAGGTCATGGTTCGCCTGGGACGGGAGGCCGGTAGCGCCCGCGAAGACGCGGTGTAGCTCGTAGCCTCACGCCTCTCGGTCCCTGAGCCACTTTTCCGATTGGGTGCCCCTGGAGGCAGCCAAGGCATCGACGACCCGGACAGGGTTGTCCTCGGCAATCCGATCTTCGAGACAAGGCGGGAACAGCGTCGTCTGATCGCGCTCGGCGCCGACAACGAACCGTCCCATGCCGCCCCCCGGGCGTGCCGGACAAAGCTACCACCATCGCGGTTTCGACACAGCCAGGGTTGCTACCGGCACGGCGGCATGGAGTGGTCTAGAGACGATCTGCTTCTACCACAGATTGGGCCATCCTGCTGGTTCGGCGTCAGGAGCCGATCAACGCGTTCTTTCTCCCGCGCGATAGAAGGCTCGTGGATTCTCCGAAGATGGTCCGGTCTGTGCTTGCCCGTGCTGGCCACCCGATCGTGCCGGTCCCTGTCGTCGCTGGACGCGGACAGACGACGGGATCGCCCCAGTGGAAGGGCGGCGCGCCCTCTTCTTCCACCCCGGTTCCCCCATGCCCGAATGCCTCGTCTTCCGCGTGCCCGCGCAGCATCCCGCCGACGTCTCCGAGGTGATGGGCCTCGTCGCCTCCGGGGCGGTGGACGCGACCGAGATCGTCGCGATCTTCGGCAAGACCGAGGGCAACGGCTGCGTGAATGACTTCACCCGGCAGCTCGCGGTGATGGCCCTGGAGACGGCGCTCGCCACCGCCCTCGGCTGTACGGCGGCGGAGGTCGGAGCGCGGATCGCCCTCATCATGTCCGGCGGCACCGAAGGCGGGCTGTCGCCGCACTTCCTCGTCCTCGCCCGGCGCGAAAGCCCCGCGGTGCCGGAGGGCAAGGCGCTCGCCATCGGAACGGCCTTCACCCAGGAGTTCCGGGCGGAGGAGATCGGCCGGATGGCGCAGGTCGAGGCGACTGCGGCGGCGGTGGGCCGGGCCATGGCAGAGGCGGGGCTCACCGATCCCGCGGACGTGCATTTCGTGCAGGTGAAGTGCCCGCTCCTGACGAGCGCTCGGATCGCCGAGGCGGCCGCCCGGGGCCACGGCGTCGCCACACACGACACCTACGCCTCGATGGGCTTATCCCGCGGCGCCTCGGCGCTCGGCATCGCGCTCGCCCTGGGAGAGGTCGACCGCGAACATCTCGCGGATTCCGCCATCGGCACCCGACGCGATCTCTTCTCCGGCCGCGCCAGTTGCTCGGCGGGGATCGAGCTGATGCGCAACGAGATCATCGTGCTCGGCAACGCCCAGGGCTGGACCGGCCCGCTCGCCATCGCCCACCGGGTCATGGACGACGGCATCGACCTGTCGGCGATTCGGCGGGTGCTCACCGACCTCGGCTTCCTGGAGGCGGCGCAGTTGCCGTCTCATGAGTCGGAGCGCGTGATCGCCCTGCTCGCCAAAGCCGAGCCCTCCCATGACGGCCTGATCCGCGGACGGCGCCACATCATGAACGATGACAGCGATATCAACGCCACCCGGCACGCCCGCGCCCTGGTCGGCGGCGTGGCCGCCGCGGCGATCGGCCGGACGGACCTCTTCGTCTCCGGCGGCGCTGAGCATCAGGGGCCGGATGGCGGCGGCCCGGTAGCGGTCATCGCCCGCGTGGGGGACTGAAGCCGAGCGCGGGGAAGCGGAAGTGCGTCCGCGTTGCTGAGAGTCAGGGACAAAGCCGTTCGGCCCGTCCCCTGCACCGGCCCTCTGCAACCGCACGTTGGTGAAAATCAGGCTGCGAGAGTGGGCGCAATGCCGCAGCAGCGAAATCGGCCTGCACATCGAGGAGCGATGAGGAACAAGCCAAGCCACGGGGACACGGCAGGAGCCATTTCTCCCCGAATTCTTCCCAGGAGAAGCTAGGCAGGCCGCCAGATGCAACTAAGTGCTTGATTTTTTTTGGCGCGCCCTACGGGAATCGAACCCGTGTTTTCGCCGTGAAAGGGCGACGTCCTGGACCGCTAGACGAAGGGCGCTCTGGCTGGGCCGGGGTTCTATAGTCGGACCGGAGACGCCCGGCAACTGTCCAGGCGCGGCACAGGTGCCACAGGTCCCGAGTTTGCAGGTCCTGACTCTGTCGGTCCTGGGTTTGACCGCGCGCCGGGTTGGGGCGATGGAGAGCCATGCCCCAGCCCCCCCCTCGCATGACCCTCGTCCTCGGCGGGGCGCGGTCCGGCAAGAGCGCCTACGCGGAGGGGCTGATCGAAGCCTGCCCCAGCCCGTGGCTCTACCTCGCCACCGCCCAGGCCTTCGACGACGAGATGGTCGACCGCATCGCCCAGCACCGCGCGCGGCGCGGCGGCGCCTGGCGCACCCGCGACGTGCCGCTCGCGCTGCCGGAGGCGGTCGCCGAGGCCGAGGGGCCGGTCCTGGTCGACTGCCTCACGCTCTGGCTCACCAACCTGATCCTGGCGGAGGCCGACGTGGCGGAGGCGACGGCGCGGCTCCTCGCCGCCTGCGCCGACGTCCCGGGCCCGCTCGTGCTGGTCGGCAACGAGGTCGGGCTCGGGATCGTCCCCGACAACGCCCTCGCCCGGCGATTCCGCGACGCCGCCGGCCGCCTCCACCAGCAGCTCGCCGCGCGGGCCGACCGGGTCGTCCTGACCGTGGCCGGCCTGCCGCTGGTCGTGAAGCCGCGAACCTCTGAGACAGGAGCCTCCGCATGAGCGACGACGCCGCGCGCCACCGCGAGAAGATGGAGAAGCGCAAGGCCGTCCAGGACGCCGAGGTCGCGGGCAAAACCCTCGAGAAGGGCCTGCTCCTCGTCCATACCGGCCCCGGCAAGGGCAAGAGCACGGCGGCTCTGGGGTTGATGCTGCGGGCGCTCGGCCGCGGCTGGCGGGTCGGCATGGTGCAGTTCATCAAGGGCGGCTGGGACACCGGCGAGCGCCACGCCGTGGCGGTCTTCGGCGAGAGGGTCGTGTGGCACACCCTCGGGGAGGGCTTCACCTGGGAGACCCAGGACAAGGCGCGCGACATCGCCGCCTGCCGCCACGCCTGGGCGGTCGCCGAGGGCCTGATGGCCGATCCCGCGATCCGCCTGCTCGTCCTCGACGAGCTCAACATCGCGCTGCGCTACGACTATCTCGACCTCGACGCGGTGCTGGCCGCCCTGCGCGCGCGCCGGCCGGACCTGCACGTCGTCGTCACCGGCCGCAACGCCAAGCCGGCCCTGATCGAGGCCGCCGACCTCGTCACCGAGATGGGCAGCGTCAAGCACCACTTCGCCGCCGGCGTGAAGGCGCAGGAAGGGATCGAGTTCTGAGCCCGCCGCGCGCGACGGCGCCCAAGAAGGCCCTGATGATCCAGGGCACCGGCTCCGATGTCGGCAAGTCCCTGATCGTGGCGGGGCTCGCGCGCGCCTTCACCGAGCGGGGCCTGAGGGTCCGGCCGTTCAAGCCGCAGAACATGTCGAACAACGCCGCCGTCACCGCCGACGGCGGCGAGATCGGCCGGGCGCAGGCGCTCCAGGCCCGAGCCGCCCGGGTGGCGCCCTCCGTGCACATGAACCCGGTCCTGCTGAAGCCGCAGAGCGAGGTCGGCTCCCAGGTGGTGGTGCAGGGCCGGATGGTCGCCACCGTGAAGGCGCGCGACTACCAGGCCTGGAAGCCCCGGCTGATGAGCGCCGTCCTGGACAGCTTCGCGCGGCTCGCGGACGAGGCCGACCTCGTCCTCGTCGAGGGCGCGGGCTCGGCGTCGGAGATAAACCTGCGCGCGGGCGACATCGCCAATATGGGCTTCGCCCGGGCCACCGACACGCCGGTGGTGCTGGTCGGCGACATCGACCGGGGCGGGGTGATCGCGAGCCTCGTCGGCACGAAGGCGGTGATCGACCCGGAGGACGCCGCGATGGTCGCCGGCTTCCTCGTCAACCGGTTCCGCGGCGATCCGAGCCTGTTCGCCGACGGGATGCGGCTGATTGCCGAGCGCACCGGCTGGGCGGCGCTCGGCCTCGTGCCGCACTTCCCCGACGCCGCGCGCCTGCCGGCCGAGGACGTGCTGGGCCTCGCCGGCTCGGACCCGTGCGGGCCTGGCTCCGTCACGGTGGCGGTGCCGGTGCTGCCGCGCATCGCCAATTTCGACGATCTCGACCCGCTGCGGGCGGAGCCGAACGTGTCGGTGGTGCTGGTCCGGCCCGGAACGCCGATCCCCGCCGAGGCCGCCCTCGTGCTGCTGCCGGGCTCGAAGACCACGATCGACGACCTGGAGGCTTTCCGCCGGGAAGGCTGGGACGTCGACCTGCGCGCCCATGTCCGCCGGGGCGGCCGGGTGCTCGGCCTGTGCGGCGGCTACCAGATGCTGGGCAACAGCCTCGCCGACCCGCACGGGATCGAGGGGTCGCCCCGCACGGTGCCGGGCCTCGGGCTCCTCGCCGTCGACACCGTGATGACGCCGGAGAAGCGCCTCGCCGCCGTCACCGGCACGAGCCTGCCCGACGGCGTGCCGTTCGCCGGCTACGAGATGCATATCGGCGCGACGGAGGGCCCCGACGCGGACCGGCCGCTGCTGCGCCTCGCCGACGGGCGCCCGGACGGGGCGGTCTCGGCGGACGGGCGCGTGGCCGGGACCTACGTGCACGGCCTGTTCGCCGACGACGCCCAGCGGGCGGCGTGGCTCGCGCGCCTGGGCACCGCCTCGGCGGGCGCCGGCTACGAGGCCGGGGTCGAGGCGGCGCTGGACGGCCTCGCGCGACACATCGCGGCCCATGTCGACTGCGACCGCCTCCTGGCGCTTGCCCGGTAGGCGGGGCGCGGGCCAGGGATTGCTCTGTGTTATGCCGGCCCCGCCACGAAGGGCCGCACGGCCCCCGGAGGAACGCCCATGCCGACCACGCCGTCCCCCGCCGGGGAGGATCTCGCCGCGAGCACCGTCCGGACCGTGACCCTGCGGCTCATGCCGCTCCTCGGCCTGCTCTACCTGATCGCCTATATCGACCGGCAGAACGTCTCCTACGCCAAGCTGGAGATGGTCGGCAGCCTCGGCCTCTCCGAGACCGCCTACGGGCTCGGGGCCTCGCTGTTCTTCCTCGGCTACTTCCTGTTCGAGGTGCCGGCCAACGTCTTCCTGGAGCGGGTCGGCGCGCGGATCTGGTTCGCCCGGATCATGATCACCTGGGGGATCGTCACCGTCCTGCTGGGCTTCACCCAGGGCACGGCGATGTTCTACGTGCTGCGCTTCCTGCTCGGCGCCGCCGAGGCCGGCTTCTTCCCCGGCGTGCTGTTCGCGTTGACCCTGTGGTTCCCGCAAGCGCACCGGGCGCGGATGATCGGCTGGTTCATGATCGCCAGCGCCATCGCCAACGCGGTCGGTGCGGCGATCGGCGGCGCGCTGCTGGGCCTCGACGGGCTCCTCGGCCTCCAGGGCTGGCAGTGGGTGTTCCTGGCCACCGGCGCGCCGGCGATCCTCATGGCCGCGGTGGTTCTGTTCGTCCTGCCGGACGGCCCCGAGACCGCGCCCTGGCTGTCGCAGGCCCAGCGCGACTGGCTCGCCCGCACGCTCCGGGCCGAGCGCGAGGACGGCGGCCACGTCGACCACGGCAACCCGTTCGCGGCGCTCCTCGACCGGCGGGTGCTGATGCTCGCCGGGGTCTACGTCTCCCTGCCGCTCGCCGCCTACGGCCTCGGCTACTGGCTGCCCACCGTGGTCAAGGGCTTCGGCGTCTCGAACCTCACCAACGGCTTCCTCAACATCATCCCGTGGCTCGCCACGGCCTTCGCCCTGTGGTGGGTGCCGCGCCACGCCGCCCGCACGGGGGCGCAGGGCAACGCCCTGACCTGGCACGTGGTCGGGCCGGCGCTGGTCGGGGCGGCGGGCCTCGCGCTCTCCGTCGTCCTGCCGGGCAACGCCGTGAAGTTCGCCTGCCTGTGCGTGGCCGCGGCCGGGACCTTCGCGGCCCAGCCGGTCTTCTGGTCGATGCCCGGGACCTTCCTGCGCGGCGCCTCGGCGGCCGCCGGGATCGCGGCGATCAATTCGGTCGGCAATCTCGGCGGCTTCGTCGCCCAGAACGCCGTGCCGTTCATCCGCGACCAGACCCAGAGCGACCTCGTGCCGATGCTGTTCCTGGCCGCCTGCCTCGCCGTGGGGGCCGGCCTCATGTTCGTGGTGCTTTCCGCCCTGCGCCGCGACGCGGCGCGGCGGGCGGTGCCGACGGCCGCGAGACCGGCCTGAACACGGCCCGGATTCGTGCGTTATCCTTCCTCAGGCCGGCGCGACCGGCAGGATGATGCAGACCCGCAAGCCCGCGGGCCATCGTCGAGGAGGGCACCGCGATGAGTCAGGGATTTCCGCTCATGATCCTCGCCTTCGGGACGCTCGGCGGCATCTGGTTCCTGGCCGCCGCGGCCCGGAAGCAGGTCGCCGACGCGAAGGGGAGCCCGGAGCGCTCCAGCGTGATCCACCATCACGGCGGCGAGCCGCGCCCGAACATGCAGGGCACCGAGCACTAGGATAGCCGAGCACCGGGGCGGCCGCTCCCGCGGCGCAGCTGTCAGCCTGAGGCGATCCGCCGGCAATGGTCGAGGGCGGCGCCGATCAGGTTGTCGCTCGCCTCGGGCGTCCGGAACGCCGAGTGCGCCGACAGGGTGATGCTGGGCAGGTGCGCCAGCGGGTGATCCGCGGGCAGGGGCTCGACGGTGAACACGTCGAGCCCGGCCCGCGCCACGTGGCCGGTGCGCAGGGCCGCGACCAGGGCGTCCTCGTCGAGCACCGCCCCGCGGGCGGTGTTGATCAGCATCGCGCCGGGCTTCATCGCGGCGATCCGCGCGGCCGACAGGAAGCCGCGCGTCGCGTCGGTCAGGAGCAGGTGGAGCGAGACCACGTCGCTCTCGGCGAGCAGGCGGTCGAGGGGGACGAAATCGACGCCGGGATGGGTCTTCGGGGTCCGGTTCCAGGCGAGCACCCGCATGCCCACGCCCCGGCAGAGGCGCGCCATCTCGGCGGCGATCCCGCCGAACCCGACGAGGCCGACGGTCTTGCCGGTGAGCTGGATCCCCTCGGTGCGCAGCCAGGACCCGGCGCGCATCGCCCGGTCCATCTCGGGCAGGCCGCGGGCGGCGGCCCACATCAGGGCGAAGGCGCACTCGGCGACCGCCGTGTCGCCGTAGCCCTTGATGGTGTGGACGGTGACGCCGAGGGCGTCCCGGAGCGCATCCGGGTCCATGTAGCTGCGGGCGCCGGTGCCGAGGAACACGACGTGCTTCAGGCCCGCGCAGGCCCGGGCCACGTCGAGGGGGAGGGCGGTGTGGTCGATCACCGCGGTCTCGGCGCCGTCGAGAATCGCGGGCAGGTCCTGCGGCGCGATTCCGGGATCCGCATGGATCGCGAAGGGCGGATCGTCCGGCCGCAGCAGCCGCCGGGCCACCGCCGCCAGGGTCTCGCTGGCATCCACGAACACGGCGCGCATCGGCGTCTCCCTCATCCAGCCCCGTCCGGCCACGATGCGTCCGGTGCGCGGGCCGTGCCAAGGCCCGATCCGGAATGGCCGCCGTCTTCGCGAGCGGAGCGATCCCGTCGGCGCCACGATATCAGAGGTCGCGCGGCCCTGGCGCGCTCCGCTCCGCTCGCGAGGACGGCTCAGCCGGTGAGCGACAGGCAGAACGCGAGGAGCGCCAGCACGAGCCCGCCCTGGAGCCAGCAGGCGGTGCGGTAGAGGGCCAGAGCCCGGGCGATGTCGTCGGCCGTGGCCGCGTCCCGGCCGTCGCCCATATGGGCGTCCGGGACGAGGGTGCCATCGTAGACCCGCGGCCCCGCGAGCCGCAGGCCGAGCGCCCCCGCCATGGCGGATTCGGGCCAGCCGGCATTGGGCGAGCGGTGCCGGCGCGCATCGCGCATCATCGCCCGGAGCGCCCCCCGGGCGTCGGCGCCGCGCAGGGCCGCCGCCCCGGCGATCAGCAGGCCCGCGAGCCGGGAGGCCGGCAGGTTCACGCCGTCGTCGAGCCGGGCCGCCGCCCAGCCGAAGGCCGCGTAGCGCGGGCTGCGGTGGCCGATCATGCTGTCGGCGGTGTTGACCGCCTTGTAGAGGGCGCCCCCCGGCAGGCCGAGGCAGCCGATCCAGAAGGCCGGCGCCACGATCCCGTCGGAGAAGTTCTCCGCCAGGCTCTCGATCGCGGCCCGGCAGACCGCAGCCTCGTCGAGGCGGTCGGGGTCGCGCCCCACGATCATCGCCACGGCCCGGCGCCCGGCCTCCAGGCCGCCCGCGCGCAGGGCCGTCTCCACGGCGGCGACGTGCTGGTGCAGGCTGCGCTGCGCCGGCAGGCTCGCGCCGAGCAGGCCGAGGAGGAGCAGAGCGGGGAGGGGGCCGGCGAGCCCCGCCAGCGCCGTGACGGCGAGGGCGGCCGAGCCGACCGCGGCGAGGAGCAGCGCCAGCGCGAGGCAGCCGGCGATCCGCCGCCGGCACGCCGAGCCGCGGTTGAGGCCGCGCTCCAGGGCGGCGATCAACCGGCCGATCCAGGTGACAGGGTGACCGGCCGCCCTGTAGAGCGCGTCGGGATAGCCGGCCGCCGCCTCGATCCCGAGGGCGACGGCGAGGACGGCGAGCGTGTCGGCGAACGTACCGGGCAGATGGACCATTCGGTGTGGAGCGTTCCCGCGCGTGAGGCCGCCCCGATCGCGCATGGCGGCGATCTCGGCGGACTCCGACAAGCCTTTCCCGACGCGCCGGAGCCCTGGCTCGACCTCTCGACGGGGATCAACCCGGTCCCCTATCCCGTGCCCGCCCTGGAGGCCAGCGCCTGGGCGCGCCTGCCCGAGGCCGCCGAGGTCCGCGCGCTCCGCGAGGCCGCCGCCGCGGCCTACGGCGCGCCGGACGCCGACCACGTCGTGCCCGCGCCCGGCACGCAGGTCCTGATCGAGACCCTGCCCCGGCTCCTGGCCCCGACCCGGGTCGCCGTGGTCGGGCCGACCTACGCCGAGCACGCCGCCGCCTGGGCGCGGGCCGGGCACGCGGTCGCGGAGGTTCCGAGCGTCGACGCCGTCGGCGAGGCCCGGGTGGCGGTGATCGTCGATCCCAACAACCCGGACGGGCGGACCCATCCCCTGGCCGAGCGCCGGGCGCTCGCCGCGGCGCCCGCCGCCCGGGGCGGCCTGCTGGTCGCCGACGAGGCCTTCGCCGACCTCGAGCCGGTGGAGAGCCTGTGCCCGCACGTCTCCGCACCGGGCTCGGCGCCCGGCACCGTGGTGCTGCGCTCCTTCGGCAAGACCTACGGGCTCGCCGGCCTGCGCCTCGGCTTCGCGGTCGCCGCGCCCGGCACGGCGGCCCGGATCGCCGCGGCCCTCGGACCCTGGGCGGTGTCGGGCCCGGCCCTGGCGATCGGGCGCGCGGCCCTGTCGGACGCGGGCTGGCGCGCTGAAGCCGCCCGCGCCCGGGCCGCGGATGCGGGCCGCCTCGACCGGATGATCGCCCGGGCCGGCGGCCGGGTCGTCGGCGGGACCTGCCTGTTCCGGGCCCCCCGCGGCCCCGCCGGGCCGGACCCCTACCCG
>NZ_JBKFBI010000033.1:0-46228 GCF_053346095.1 Methylobacterium sp. A52T
AACCCGCCGCGCTCAACAGCGCGGCGGGTTCTGCGTTTGTCCGGCCACGAACCGGGCCCGAACGCCCGGGCGGGTTCGCGATCAGGTTGCGCTGCCGTCGCACCGCCGGTCCGCTTCCAGACCCTCCGTCGCTCACCGCCGAGGCGCGACCGCCGTAAAGCGTCGCTGAGGTTGTCTTTTCGGCCCTGAGGTATCGACCGGCGACGCTCCGCGAATGCACAATCGATGGGCAGAAACGGCCTCGAAAGCTCTATAGCCGGCACCGCATCGCACCTTCGGCTGTAGAGTGCCGACCGCGCCAGGTCGCAGGGATAATTCGGCAATATCGATTGCGCACAAGCGAGACCCTGACAGGCATTACTCCTTGAGGTTGAGCGATCAAGATCACTCTTCTTACGCTATTTGGGACCGTATACCCCAGTTCCGAATTTAAGACTTGACGCTTCTTGCGAATGCGATTGTATCAGGCGTCCGAATCGCGACGCAGTGCTTGCGTTCTGGCGAGTTTCGTCATCACGAGAAGGCAACGCACGAGACATGGCTCAGTCGAACGGCGGCTCTCTCCGCCTCGTCACGCTCGCCTCCGAGATCGTCTCGGCCTATGTGAGCCACAATCACGTGCAGAGCGCGGATCTGCCCGGCCTCCTCAACGAGGTGCACGCGGCGATTCGGGGGGTCTGCGACGCCGGCCAGAGCCCGCCGATCGCCAAGGCGACCGCGCAGGAGATCCGGCGCTCGATCAATCCGGACTTCCTGATCTCGTTCGAGGACGGGAAGCCCTACAAGACGCTGCGCCGGCACCTCACCCTGCGCGGCCTGACGCCGGAGGCCTACCGCGCCAAGTGGGGCCTCGCCTCGGATTACCCGATGACGGCCCAGAGCTATTCCGAGCAGCGCTCGCAGCTCGCCCGCTCCCTGGGCCTCGGGCAGCCGCGCGCCGCGGTGCCGGAACCCGAAGCCGAGCCCGCGCCGCAGCCCGCCGGGAAGCGGCGGGCGCGCAGCAAGGAAGCCGTCTGACGGCGACACGCCCCGCCTGCGGCGAAGGTGTCGTCGACCTGCCGCAATCGGCCTCGATAGCGTGGG
Organism: Methylobacterium sp. A52T; assembly: GCF_053346095.1. Classification (NCBI taxonomy): domain Bacteria; kingdom Pseudomonadati; phylum Pseudomonadota; class Alphaproteobacteria; order Hyphomicrobiales; family Methylobacteriaceae; genus Methylobacterium; species Methylobacterium sp. A52T. The sequence goes on from NZ_JBKFBI010000033.1 coordinate 1,084, forward strand.
GCCGCACGGTGCGCCTGCCTTGTCTCGGCCTGGACGGCGCGCCCGCCCAGACGCCGGAGCCCTGCATGCTGACCCGCCTCACCCTGCCCGCCCTCGTCGCAGCCCTGCTGGCCGCCAGCCCGGCCGCGGCGCAGATGGCGCGGACGGAGACCCGGGAGCCCGCGAAGGACGGCACCGCGAAGGTCGTGCCGCTCAGCAAGGCCGACGTGCAGCTCTCCTTCGCCCCCGTGGTGAAGCGGGCCGCGCCCTCGGTGGTGAACGTCTACGCCTCCCACGTGGACAAGCGCTCCAGCGCGCGCACCAGCGCCATGGAGGAGTTCATGCGCCGCTTCTTCGGCGAGCCGGAGGGCGGCCGCGGCCCCCGGGGTGACCGGGCGCAGCGCTCCCTGGGCTCGGGCGTGCTGGTCGATGCCGACGGGCTCGTGATCACCAACAACCACGTCATCGACAACATGAACGAGGTCCGGATCGCCCTGGCGGATCGCCGCGAGTTCGAGGCCACGATCGTGATGCGCGACACCCGCACCGACCTCGCGGTGCTCAAGATCAAGGAGCCGCCGAAGGGCCTGGTGCCGATGCCGTTCGGCGATGCCGACGCCCTGGAGGTCGGCGACTTCGTGATGGCGATCGGCAACCCGTTCGGCGTCGGTCAGACGGTGACGCAGGGCATCGTCTCGGCGCTGGCGCGCACGCAGGTCGGCTCGGCGGACTACCAGTACTTCATCCAGACCGACGCGGCGATCAACCCGGGCAATTCCGGCGGCGCGCTGGTGGACCTGCGCGGGCAGCTCGTCGGCATCAACACCGCGATCTACTCGCAGTCGGGCGGCAGCCACGGCATCGGCTTCGCGATCCCGGTGGGCATGGTCAAGGCGGTGGTCGACGCCGCCCGGGACGGGGCGAACGTCGTGCGCCGGCCCTGGCTCGGGGCGCGCATCCAGAGCGTGACGCCCGACATCGCCGACAGCATGGGCCTCGACCACCCGACCGGCGTGCTGGTGGCGAGCCTCCAGCCCAAGAGCCCGGCCGAGGAGGCGGGGCTGAAGCGCGGCGACCTGATCCTCACGGTCGACGGCCAGGAGGTCGCCGATCCGGAAGCCTTCGGCTACCGCTTCGCCCTGAAGGGCGTGCAGGGCCACGCCCGGTTCGGGATCCTGCGCGGCACGACCCGGCAGACGGTCCCGGTCAAGCTCGCCCCGGCTCCCGAGACGCGTCCCCGGGACGCGCTCAAGGTGAAGACCCGCTCGCCCTTCCTCGGCGCGACCCTCGTCAACACCTCGCCGGCGGTGGCCGAGGAGATGCAGGTGGACTTCCCGGCCGAGGGCGTGGCCGTGCAGGCGGTGGACGAGAACTCCATCGCGGCCCGGGTCGGGCTGCAGAAGGGCGACGTGATCGTGGCGGTCAACGGCGTGCCGATGGCGACCACCAAGGACCTCGACCGGGTCACCCGCAACAGCCTCAATTCCTGGGAGGTCGCGATCAACCGCAACGGCGAGATCCTGACCTCGGTGTTCGGCGGCTGATCCCGTCGCGGGGCGCCGAGTCCGTGGCCGTGGGCAAGCCCCGGCTCCCGGCTTGCGCCCCCGGCCGCGCCCGGTGTTGATGCGCGGATGTCCGACCTGTTCGCCTCCGCGGAAACACCCGCCGCGCCGGATCCCGGCCGCCCCCCCGGCGCCGAAGCCGCCCGCCCGCTGGCGGACCGGCTGCGCCCGCAGACCCTGGCCGAGGTCGTCGGCCAGGAACACCTGACCGGGGAGGGCGGGGCGCTCACGCGCCTGCTGCGGGGACGGACGCTCGGCTCGCTGATCTTCTGGGGGCCGCCCGGCACCGGCAAGACCACGGTGGCGCGGCTGCTCGCCCAGGGCACCGACCTGCATTTCGAGCAGATCTCGGCGATCTTCTCCGGCGTGCCGGACCTGCGGAAGGTGTTCGAGGCGGCGCGCAAGCGGCGGGCGACCGGGCAGGGGACCCTGCTGTTCGTCGACGAGATCCACCGGTTCAACCGGGCCCAGCTCGACGCCTTCCTGCCGGTGATGGAGGACGGGACCGTCACGCTGGTGGGCGCGACGACGGAGAACCCGTCCTTCGAGCTGAACGCCGCGCTCCTGTCCCGCGCCCGGGTGCTGCTGTTCCGGGCCCTCGATCCGGGCGCCGTCGCGCGGCTGCTGGTCCGGGCCGAGGCGCTGACGGGCCAGGCCCTGCCGCTCACCGAGGAGGCGCGCGGCGTGCTGGTCCGCATGGCCGACGGCGACGGCCGCGCGGCCCTGACCCTGGCGGAAGAGGTCTGGCGCTCGGCCCGGCCCGGCGAGACCCTCGACGCCGAGGCGCTGCAAGCGATCGTGCAGCGGCGCGCGCCCATCTACGACAAGGCGCAGGAGGGCCACTACAACCTGATCTCGGCGCTCCACAAGACCGTGCGCGGCTCGGATCCGGACGCGGCGCTCTACTATCTCTGCCGGATGCTCGATGCCGGGGAGGATCGGCTGTTCATCGCCCGCCGGCTCGTGCGCATGGCTGTGGAGGATATCGGGCTTGCCGACCCGCAGGCGCTGGTGGTGGCCAACGCCGCCAAGGACGCGTTCGACTTCCTCGGCAGCCCCGAGGGCGAGCTGGCCCTCGCGCAGGCGGCGATCTACCTCGCCTGCGCGCCGAAATCGAACGCCGTCTACACCGCCTATAAGGCCGCGACGCGGCTGGCCAAGGAGGCGGGCTCCCTGCCGCCGCCGCGGACCATCCTCAACGCGCCGACCAAGCTGATGAAGCGGATCGGCTACGGCGAGGGCTACCGCTACGACCACGACGAGCCCGACGCCTTCTCGGGCCAGGATTACTGGCCCGACGCGCTCGGGCGCCAGCACCTCTACCAGCCGACCGAGCGGGGCTACGAGACCCGGCTCGCCGAGCGCCTCGACCGGTGGGAGGCGCTGCGCAAGGCGCGGCGCGGGGAGGGGTAGGGGGCCTATCCCGTTTCCGGCTGATGGCTGCGGCCGCCGTCCTTGCGAGCGGAGCGAAGCAATCCAACAGCGCCACGCTTCCGGACGTCGCGCGGCCCTGGGTCACGTCGCTGCGCTCGCGATGACGGCGCGGGCATCAACCGAGGCCGCATCAGAGATCGAGCGGCGCGTTGTCGATCACCTCCTTCATGACGAAGAAGGTCCGGGTCTGGCGCACCCCGGGCAGGCCGATCAGCGTGGCGCTGTGGAGGCGGTTGAAGTCGGCCATGTCGGAGACCCGGATCTTCAGCATGTAGTCGAAGTCGCCGGCCACGAGGTGGCAATCGAGGAGCGCGGGAATCGCCCGCACGGCGGCCTCGAACTCGGAGAAACTCTCGGGCGTCGAGCGGTCGAGCACGACGCCGACGAAGACCAGGGTGCCGCGCCCGACCCGCATCGGATCGATCAGCGCCCGGACCGCCCGCACGAACCCGTCCGCGAACAGGCGCTGGATCCGGCGATGGCAGGTGGCCGCACTGGTGCCGACCCGCTCGGCGATCTCGGCATTCGCCATGCGCCCGTCCGTCTGGAGGAGGCGGAGGATCTTCTGGTCGATCCGGTCGAGCCCTGCGGACATGGACGATTCTTTCAGGTATGTCGTTAAATCCGGAGTTCTCCGTAGCTATTCAATCCAGAAGCGCAAGCCGAGGTCTGCTCAGGCCCGAAGATCGAGAGCACCTTTCATCGCGGATCGGGTAATTTCTCCCCGCGCCTCGAAGACGCAGTCGGGCCTCGCGCCGGGCCGTCGCCGAGGCCTCGCTTCGACGCGCCCGGGCGGACCGAGACCGCTCCTGTCCCCGGGCGCGCCCCGAGATCCGGAGAGACCCGATGCTGGACAAGTTCGAGCGCTATCCCCTGACCTTCGGCCCGACGCCGATCGAGCCGCTCAAGCGCCTGACCGCGCATCTCGGCGGGGACGTCGAGCTCTACGCCAAGCGCGAGGATTGCAATTCCGGCCTCGCCTACGGCGGCAACAAGCTGCGCAAGCTCGAGTACATCGTGCCGGACGCGATCAAGAGCGGCGCCGACACGCTGGTGTCGATCGGCGGCGTGCAGTCGAACCACACCCGCATGGTCGCGGCGGTGGCCGCCAAGATCGGGATGAAGTGCCGGCTGATCCAGGAGGCCTGGGTGCCCCACGAGGACGCCGTCTACGACCGGGTCGGCAACATCCTCCTGTCGCGGATCATGGGCGCGCAGACGCAGCTCGTGGATGACGGTTTCGACATCGGCATCCGCGATTCGTGGAAGCGCGCGCTCGCCGAGGTCGAGGCCGAGGGCGGCAAGCCCTACGCGATCCCGGCCGGCGCCTCGGTGCACAAGTACGGCGGGCTCGGCTACGTCGGCTTCGCCGAGGAGGTGCGCAAGCAGGAGGCCGAGATGGGCCTGCGCTTCGACTACGTGGTGGTCTGCACGGTGACGGGCTCGACCCATGCCGGCATGCTGGTGGGCTTCTCGGCCGACGGGCGCGCCCGCAACGTCATCGGCATCGACGCCTCCTGCACCCCGGCCCAAACCAAGGCCCAGGTCCTCGACATCGCCCAGAACACCGCCGCCCTGGTCGGCGCGGGCGACATCGTGGCCGACGACGTGGTTCTCAACGAGGATTACGCCTACCCGGTCTACGGCGTGCCCTCCAAGGAGACCGTGGAGGCGATCCGCCTCTCGGCCCGGCTCGAGGGGATGATCACCGACCCGGTCTACGAGGGGAAGTCGATGCAGGGCATGATCGACCTCGTGAAGAAGGGCTTCTTCCCGAAGGGCTCGAAGGTGCTCTACGCCCATCTCGGCGGCGCGCCGGCGCTGAACGGCTACAGCTACACGTTCCGCAACGGCTGATACCGTTACCGGTCGATGCCTTCGGCACCGCCGTCCTTGCGAGCGGAGCGAAGCAATCCAGGCAGCGCCACGCTTCATGACGTGGCGCGACCCTGGGTCACTTCGCTGCGCTCGTGATGACGGAGAGGGGCACCGCAACCGAAGCGTTCAAGCGAAACCGAGTGGGGCAGATCGGCCAGATCCCTCACCTCCCTTCGCTCTGCCCTCATCCTGAGGTGCGGCGCAGCAGCCTCGAAGGCACCCTCCAGGGATCGCGCGAAGTGTTCCGCCCGCCCTATATGGCGGCGCGGGACCCGCACCGGAGAGGGCAGGGATGATCGCACCGGCACGCGCGCTGCTCCTGACGGCCCTGCTCGCCCTGGGCGCGCCCGCCGCGCGCTCCGCCTCGGGACCGGCCGTCGAGGCCGAGAACGGGATGGTGGTCTCGTCCCAGCGCCTCGCCTCGCAGGTGGGCGCCGACATCCTGAGGGCCGGCGGCAACGCCGTCGACGCCGCGGTGGCGGTCGCCTACGCCGAGGCGGTGGTGAACCCCTGCTGCGGCAACATCGGCGGGGGCGGTTTCTTGGTGCTCCACAGCGCCGACGGACGCAGCCGCTTCATCAATTTCCGCGAGACGGCTCCGGCGGCCGCCACCCGGGACATGTACCTCGACGCCGCCGGCAACGTCGTGAAGGGTGCGAGCCTGCGCGGCTGGAAGGCGGCCGGCGTGCCCGGGACGGTGCTCGGCCTCAACACCGCCCTCGCCGAGTACGGGACCCTGCCGCTGGCGCGGGTGATGGCGCCGGCGATCGCGCTCGCCCGGGACGGGTTCGTGCTGACCCGGGGCGACACCGACATCCTCGAATCCGGCACGAAGCTGTTCGCGGGCCAAGCGAACGTCGCCCGGATCTTCCTGCGCCCGGACGGCAGCCCCTGGCGGCCCGGGGACCGGCTGGTCCAGGCCGACCTCGCCCGCACCCTCCAGGCTATCGCGGAGCGCGGCGCGGACGCGTTCTACAAGGGCGCGATCCCGGCAGCCGTGGAGGCGGCCTCCCGGGCCGGCGGCGGCCTGCTGACGGCCTCCGACTTCGCCGCCTACACGGTGACGCAGTCCGAGCCGCTCACCTGCCGCTACCGGGGCGCCACGATCCTGTCGGCGCCCCCGCCCTCGTCCGGCGGCACCACGCTCTGCGAGATCCTCAGCATCCTCGACGGCTACGACCTGCGGGCCGCCGGGTTCAACTCGGCCCGGACCGTGCACCTGATGGTCGAGGCGATGCGGCGCGCCTACGCGGACCGCAACCTGCTGCTCGGCGACCCGGCCTTCGTGGAGAACCCGGTCAACCGGCTGCTGTCGCCGGCCTACGCGGAGACGCTCCGGGCCTCGATCCGCCCGGACCGGGCGACCCCGTCGGCGGAGATCCGCCCGGATCCGGGACCGGAGGCGCGGGAACGGCCCGAGACCACCCACATCTCGGTGATGGACAAGGCCGGCAACGCGGTCGCGCTGACCTACACGATCAACGGCTATTTCGGCGCCGGGGTGATCGCCGGCGACACGGGGTTCTTCCTCAACGACGAGATGGACGATTTCACGGTCAAGACCGGGGTGCCGAACCTGTTCGGCCTCGTGCAGGGGACGAGGAACGCGATCCAGCCGGGCAAGCGCCCGCTCTCGTCCATGGCGCCCACGATCGTGCTGCGCGACGGCAAGGTCGCGCTGGTGGCGGGCTCGCCGGGGGGCTCGCGGATCATCACGATCAACGCGCAGACGCTGATCAACGTGCTCGATTTCGGCATGGAGCCGCAGGAGGCGGTGGACGCCCCGCGCATCCATCACCAGTGGCTGCCCGACACGGTCTACGCCGAGCCCTTCGCGCTCTCGGCGGACACCCAGGCCATCCTCAGGGGCATGGGCCACACGATCGTCGAGCAGAGGCCCTGGGGGGCGCAGGAGCTCATCGCGGTCCGGGCCGCGGCGCCCGCCCTGCCGGAGGCCGCGTCGTCGGGCAACGACGCCTCGCGCACGGAGCGGATGCGGCCGGGCCTGCTCTACGGCGCCAACGACAACCGCCGGCCGGCCGGCGCGGCGGTGGGGGAGTAGGGGGCGGGCGGCTTGACCCGGACAACCCCGTCATTCCGGGCACGCCCGCCTCGTCCGGGAGGGCAGGGTGGGGTGGGGTGGGGCCCGGGGCACCCGCCACGAGCGAGACCGGAGGTTCAGCCCTCTCCCGCCTCCCGCGCCACCGCGCGGAACCCGATGTCGCGCCGGCAGAAACCCTCCGGCCAGTCGATCCGGGCCACCGCCGCGTAGGCGCGGGCCTTGGCGTCCGTGACGCTGTCGCCGAGGGCCGTCACCGCCAGGACCCGGCCGCCATCGGCGAGCAGCTGCCCGTCCTCGGCACGGGTGCCGGCCTGGAACACGTGAACCCCGTCGCCCTCGGCGGCGTCGACGCCCCGGATCACCGAGCCCCGGACCACGGCGCCCGGATAGCCGGCCGCCGCCATCACCACGGTGAGGGCCGCCCGGTGCGGATCGAATTCCAGGCTCACGCCGGAGAGGTCGCCCTCGCAGGCCGAGAGCAGGGCCGGCACGAGGTCGGAGGCGAGGCGCGGCATCAGCACCTGCGCCTCGGGGTCGCCGAAGCGGGTGTTGTACTCGATCAGCTTGGGGCCGTCGGCGGTGAGCATCAGGCCGGCGTACAGGATGCCGGTGAACGGGCAGCCGCGGGCCCGCATGCCGGCGAGGGTCGGCGCGATGATCTCGGCCATGACCCGGGCCTCGATCTCCGGGGTGACCACCCGGGCCGGGGAATAGGCGCCCATGCCGCCGGTATTGGGCCCCCGGTCCCCGTCGAAGACCCGCTTGTGGTCCTGGGCGGTGCCGAGGGAGATCGCCCGCGTGCCGTCGCACAGGGCGAAGAAGCTCGCCTCCTCGCCGAACAAGCACTCCTCGACCACGACCTCGGCGCCGGGCTCGGCGAAGAGGCCGGTCAGCGCGTCCTCGGCCTGATCGACCGTCTCGGCCACGGTGACGCCCTTGCCGGCGGCGAGGCCGTCGGCCTTCACGACGATCGGGGCGCCCTGCTGGCGGACATAGGCCAGCGCCGGCTCCAGTTCGGTGAAGCGCGCGAAGGCGGCGGTCGGGATGTTGCAGGCGGCGCAGAGATCCTTGGTGAAGCCCTTCGAGCCCTCGAGCCGGGCGGCGTCGCGGGTCGGCCCGAAGGCGCGGATCCCGGCAGCCTTCAGGTCGTCCACCAGGCCGGCGACGAGGGGCGCCTCGGGCCCGACCACCACGAGGCCGATCGACTCCGCCGCGCAGAAGGCGGCGACGGCCGCGTGGTCCGTGACCTTGAGGTCCGGCCGGTTGGTCCCGTGGCGCGCCGTGCCGGGATTGCCCGGCGCCGTGAACAGGCGGGTGCAGAGCGGGCTCTGGGCCAGTCGCCAGGCCAGGGCGTGCTCGCGGCCGCCGGAGCCGATCAGCAGGATATTCATGCGCACGCCACCATGGGCCCAGCTTCTGGGGGAAGCGTGCCCGCGGGAAAAGGTTTTTTTCGGGCTTTCCCCGCTCTGCGCGGATATCCCGGCGGCGCGGAGGCCGATGTCAGCAGCCGGTGCAGACGCTCGTGTTGAGGCCGCCGCCCCGCCGCACGATCCCGTTGCGACCGATATGGCGGCCCCGGTACACATCCCCGCGGACGCCCCGATAGGGCAGGTAGGGCCCGAAGGAATCGGCCTGGACGTTGCGCTGGAACGACTGGTTCAGCGTGTTGAAGTCCGAGACCCGCTGCTGGTTGAGCGACCGGATCTGGCCCTGCAGGGCGAATGAGGCGTTGGCGGCATTCGGGTCGTTCTGCTGCACCTGCGCCCAGGCGGAGCCCGCCGGGAGGGCGAGCGCCAGGGCGAGGAGCGCGCGGGACGCGGCACGCATGGGTCCCTCCGTGCGAGAGTCGAGCGGGTTTCGGAAACGCTTGTGCGAGTCGACGCGCCAGGATCGGTCCGGGTTCCCGGGCGCGTCAACCCGGCACGACGGGGGACTTCGTCTCCGGAAGGGCCTCAAGGCGCTCGGGATCCAGCCCGGTATGGGCCTGGACCAGGGGGTGCGAGGTCAGGGCCAGCCACTGCGTCAGGGAGATGTCGGCGTAGCGCGGGCTCTTGAACATCTCCAGGAACGTCAGGGTCGTGTCGCCGGTATTCTCGATGTAGTGCCCCATGGCGAAGGGCACGTAGCCGACGTCGCCGGCCCGGTAGTCGAAGGTGCGGGCCTTCGATTCCGAGCCGAACACCGTCATCCGGCCCTGGCCGGAGAGGTAGTACTGCCACTCGTCGCTGTTCGGGTGCCAGTGCAGCTCGCGCAGCCCTCCGGGCTCGACCTCGACCAGGGCCGCCGCGATCGTCACGGAAGCCGGGAACACCGTGGAATCGGTGATGCGCACGCTGCCGCCCCGGGTGCGGACCGGTTCCTGCGCCAGCATGCGGTGGCTGAAGGTCTTCGGCACCGGCCCGGAACCGCCCATCCTGTCGGCCGCGAGCGGGCCGGGCTTCGGGCCGGGGAAGATGTAGAGCTCCTTCTCGGGGATCCTGGCGAAGGCGCTCTCGGGCAGGCCGAAATTCTTGGCGAGCACGTCCCGGGGCGTGTGGGCCAGCCAGTCGGTCAGCAGGAAGGTGGAATCCTCCGAGAAACCGCCGTCGTCGAAGACGAGCAGGAACTCGCACCCGTCGATCCCGTCGGCGGCGAGCCCCTGGATGGAGTGCGGGATGCCGCCCGGGAAGTACCAGAGGTCGCCCGCACCGACATCGTCCGCGAAGGTGCGCCCGTCTTGGTCGACCGCGGTGATCCGGGCCCTGCCCTTGATCATGTAGGCCCACTCGGATTCCTTGTGCCAGTGCATCTCGCGGACCGCACCGGCCTTGAGCCGCATGTTGACCCCGGCCATGGCCTTGGAGACCGGCAGCTCGCGGATCGTGGTCTGGCGCGCCCAGCCGCCCTCCTCCAGCCGCATGTGGCTGTCCGCGAAGGACCATTTCAGGTTCGGCATGGTGCCGTGGTCGGTGGCGGGCGGCGCCAGGGTGAACGGCTCCTCGGCGGCGCGGGGCCGGTTCTGCGGGCCCAGGATGTCGGCGCCCTTGCCGCCGCGCTCGGGGAGGCGCGGGGCCGGCCCGGCGGATTGCGCTGCGGCGGAGGACGCGGCCATCGCGCCGCCGGCGGCTGCGATGACGGCGCGCCTTGAGATCTCGGTCATCGTGGATCGGTCCCTGAGTCCGTGGCAGGGAAACCGGTCGCGTGCTCGGAGGATCCGCGGGCGGGCCGCGCTGTGCGCTGCGGCATCTCGCCCGGAGCCCGCGCGCGGTCTATGCATTGAATACGGCGCATTGAATACGGCGGCGCACGCGTCCCGGCCGGGCGCCGAGGCGGCGGTTCAGGCGCGGCGCGACCCGAGGGCGAGGATGGCGGACCGGGACAGTTCAGCCACGGACGGAACCGTCCCGCCCGCCCGCGGCGGCCGCCGGTGGCTCGCCCTGCTGGCGCTGGCGGGCCTCGGCGTCCTCGGATACCGCCTGTGGCCGGACGCGTCGCGCGCGGCGAGTCCGGTCGCCGCCGAGGCGAAGCCGCCGACCGTGCGGGTCGCCGCCGCGGCCCGGGCCTCCGACACCCTGAGCCTGACCCAGACGGGCACCACCCAGGCGTTCGACATCGCGAACCTCTACCCGCGGGCGACCGGCTACATCGTCGAGCGGAAGGTCGATATCGGCTCGCACGTGAAGGCGGGCGACCTGCTGTTCCGGATCAGCGCGCCCGACCTCGACCAGCAGCTGGTCCAGGCCCAGTCGCAGGTGCTGCAGCTCCAGGCGGCGCTGATCCAGGCGCGGGCGATGGTGGATCAGGCCGAGGCCAACCGCCACCTCGCCGACGTGACCAACCGGCGGACCTCGACGCTCGCCGGCACCGGGGTGGAGACGCGGCAGAACGCCGACACCTCCCAGGCCGGGGTGCTTGCGCAGACCGCCAACGTCGACGCCGCCAGGGCCGCCGTGAAGGTCGCGGAGGCCAACATCGCCGCCCAAGAGGCGCAGGTCGCCCGGCTCGAGGTCCTGACCGGCTTCGAGGAGATCCGCGCGCCCTTCGACGGGGTGGTGACGGCCCGCAACAACGACGTCGGCGACGCGGTCACGGCGGACACGAATACGGGGGCGCCGCTCCTCACGCTGAACCGGGACGACGTGCTGCGCATGGCGGTGAACGTGCCGCTCTACGCCGCCGACGGCGTCCGCGACGGGCTGGCCGCCACAGTCGAGGTGGCGCAGATCCCGGGCCGGATCTTCCCCGGCACGGTCTCGCGCTCGTCGACGACGCTGCTCTCGGCCGCGCGCACGCTGGTCACGCAGGTCGACATCCCCAACCCCGACGGGGTGCTGCGGCCGGGACTCTACATCACGATCACGCTGGAGATCCCGCGGGTCTCGCCCGCCGTGACGGTGCCGAACGACGCGCTGATCTTCGACCAGCACGGGACCCGCGTGGCCGTGGTCGAGGCGGCCGGGGACGGGGGGGGCGTGGTGCGGATGCGCCCCGTCACGATCTTTCGCCAGACCCGCACGCTCCTGGAGCTGCGCGACGGTCTGAACGGCGGCGAGCGCGTCGTCGTGGGCCCGCCGGCCTCGCTGCGCGACGGCAACCGGGTCACCCTGCGTCCGGAGGACCGGGCCGGCGCGTGAGCCCCGCCGCGAGCGGCGGCGAGGGGCGCGGCGGGGAACCGAGCGCCCCCGTCCGGCCGCCGTGTCCAGCCCTGGGACAGCTCCGGGGGCGATAAGCGTCGGGCACGCGGCGGCCGACGCGGGGGCAGACCCCGGCGGCGCCGTGACCGGCCGGCTCAGGAAGCGGACATCACCGCCGTGGTACTCGGAACGATAGCGCTGTCGATCGCGCTGCTCGGGCTCGCCCTCGCGATCCTCGGCCTGACGCTGGCGCTCGCGGGGGGAACCTGGTTCTACGTCGCCCTGGGCGCGGGGCTGCTCGCCACCGGCGTCGCGCTGGCCCGGCGGCGCCAGCACGGTCTCGGCATCTACGCGCTGGTGCTGGCGGCGGCCTTCGCCTGGACGGTGGGCGAGGTCGGGCTCGACAAGTGGCAATGGATCCCGCGCGGGGGCCTGCTCCTCCTCGTCGGGCTCGTGCTCTGCCTGCCCTCCGTAGTGCGGCGCCTGCGCGACGCGCCGGCGCGGCCCTGGAGACCCGGCCTCGGGAACGGCCCGCTCGCCCTCCGGGTCGTGGTGCTGCTGATCGCGGGCTCGGGTGCCGCGTCCTGGTTCTTCGACCCGGTCGAGACGCGGGGCAGCCTGCCGAAGGTCGCGGGGGCGGGGCCCGCCGCCGTCGATCCGAGCGGCGTTCCCTATCCGGCCGACGATTGGGTCGCCTACGGCGGCACCAATCTCGGCCAGCGCTACTCGGCGCTGGCGGATATCGGCACCGCCAATGTCCGGGGCCTCGCCGTGGCCTGGGAGCACCATACCGGCGACCTGCGCGGCGACAGCCGGGCGGATCCGAAGGAATTCACCTTCGAGGCCACGCCGATCAAAGTGAACGGGCTGCTCTACCTCTGCACGCCGCACAACATCGTCCAGGCCCTGGAGCCCGAGACCGGCCGGCTGGTCTGGGCCTTCGACCCGAAGATGGCGCGGGACGGCCAGTACCAGCACCAGACCTGCCGCGGCGTGTCCTACAACGACTCGGCCGGCTACGCGCCGCCCGCGGAGACCGACGCCGACCGGGCCGCCGCCGTCGCGGCCGCGGTCGCCGAGTGCCCGCGCCGGATCATCGCGACCTCGGTCGACGCCCGCCTCTACGCGCTGAACGCCGAGACCGGCGCCCCGTGCAGGACCTTCGGGGCGGACGGGTTCGTCGACCTGACGGCGCAGATGCCGAACCTCCGGCGCGCCGCCTATCAGCAGACCTCGGCGCCGCTGGTGACCCGGAACCTCATCGTCCTCGGCAGCGCGATCGCCGACAACTACTACGCGGACAACCCCTCGGGCGTGATCCGCGCCTTCGACGTGCGCACCGGCGCGATCGTCTGGAAGTTCGACGCCGGCAAGCCCGACGCGACCGCGCCGCTGCGGCCCGGCGAGTCGTACGAGCCCAACTCGGCGGTGGCCTGGACGCAGTTCTCGGCCGACGAGGCGCTGGGGCTCGTCTACGTGCCGTTCGGCAACCGGTCGCCCGATCAGGTGGGCGTGGCCCGGTCGAAGGCGGACGAGGCCCTCATCGACGCCCTGGCGGCGCTGGATCTGGAGACCGGCGCGCTGCGCTGGGCGTTCCGGACCGCGTACCACGACCTGTGGGACCGCGATAACCCGTCCCAGCCGGTCCTCCTCACCCTGCCGCAGGACGACGGGACGGTGCCGGCGATCCTGATCCCCACCAAGGTCGGCAACGTCTGGGTCCTCGACCGCCGCACCGGCGCCCCGATCCGGCCGGTCTCCGCGGTCCCGGTCTCGACCCGGACCGACATCCCGGGGGAGACGCCGTCCCCGGTCCAGCCGATGTCGTCCCTCCGCTTCACGCCGGCGCCGCTGACGGAGGCCGGCATGTGGGGCGTCACGCCCTTCGATCAGATCCAGTGCCGCCTCGCCTTCCGGTCGAACCGCTACGACGGCAACCCGTTCACGCCGCCCCAGGCTTCGGAGGGCGCGATCGTCTGGCCCGGCAATATCGGGGTGTTCAACTGGGGATCGGTGGCGGTCGATCCGGTCCACCACTGGATGATCGCGACCCCGCAATACCTGCCCTACATCTACCGCCTGCTCCGGCGCCCGCCGGGCGAGCCGGAGAGGCGCCTCCTCGGTGCCGATCCCGAGGCGAGCCCGGTCAACGAGAATCTCGGCGGCCGCTACGCGATCTCGATCGCGCACATGCGCTCCGCCCTCGGCATCCCCTGCAGCGCGCCGCCCTGGGGCGTGCGCGTCGGCGTGAATCTCGCCGACGGCACCGTCGCCTGGAAGCGCCGCAACGGCACGGTCGCGGGGCAGAAGATCGGCGGTCTGGCCGTCCCGCTTCCCCTGGAGATGGGCATGCTGGCCCACGGCGGCACCCTGACCACGGCGGGCGGCGTCGCGTTCACGGCCGCCACGCTCGACGACCGCATCCGCGGCTACGACATGCAGACCGGCGAGGTCCTGTGGTCCACGACGTTGCCGGCCGGCGGCCAGGCCACCCCGATGACCTATCGCGGCAGGGACGGCCGGCAGTACGTGGTGATCGCGGCGGGCGGGCACGGCTCGCTCGGGACCACGCCGGGCGATTCGGTCGTCGCCTACAGGCTCGAGTGAGCCGTCGCGCGCCGGACGCCACCCGGCAGCCGCGGCGGGTTGAGCGAGGGCCCCGGCCTTCCGGCCGGGGCAGGGCGCGGCGGGGGCGGTCTAGGCCGCGAGCCGGGCCCGCGCGTCGGTGCGGGCGAGGCGGGCCAGCAGGTACTCGACCTCGGCCTTCGCCTGCGCGGTCAGCGCCTGCGACGGCTTGCGCTGCGCGTCGGACGCGAAGATCCCCCGGCGCATGAACACGTATTTGCGGACCGCGAGCCCCAGCGGGCCCTGCTGCTGCTCGTAGCGGAGATAGGGGAGGTGGGCGTCGAACAGGTCGTGGGCGGCGTCGCGCTGGCCGGCCCGGCCGAGGCGGACCACGTCGACCAGCATCTCCGGGAAGGCGTAGCCGGTATTGGCCCCGTCGGCGCCGCGCTCGGTCTCGAAATCGAGGAACAGGCCGCCATTGCCCACGAGGATGGAGATGTGGCGCATCGAGCCGTCCGCCTCGAAGCCGCGCAGCGTCGAGATCTTCTCCAGTCCCGGCCAGTCCTCGTGCTTGAGCATCACGCAGGAGGGGTTCTCCGACACGATCCGGCGGATCACGCCGGGGGTCATCTGGACCGAGAAGGTGAGGGGATAATCCTGAAGCACGAAGGGCACGTCCGGGCCCACGGCCTCGGCGGCATTCCGAAAATAGCCGACCACCTGGTCGTCGGTGCGGAGCGTGTTGGGCGGCGCGATCATCACGCCGGCCGCGCCCAGCTCCATCACCTCCCGGGCGAGCGACCGCATGGCCGCGAAGCCCGGCGCCGTGACGCCGACGATCACCGGCAGCCGGGTGCGCCCGAGAACGCGCCGCGCCACGGCGATTCCCTCCGCGTGGTCGAGCTTGCCGGCCTCGCCGAGCTGGCCGAGGATCGTCAGGCCGTCGACGCCGGCCGCCCCGAAGAAGTCGGTCATCCGGTCGAGGGAGACCTCGTCGATCCGGCCGTCCGGATGGAACGGGGTCGGCGCGATCGGGACGACGCCGCCGATGTCGCTGGTGAGGGGCATGCCGGTCTCCGCGCTGCTGCGGCGGCCGCCGGCCGCCGGGTGGCATGCCCCATACTAAAAAAACTTGGGCGGCGCGACGCGCCCGGGACCGGTTCCACGCGACCGACGCGTTCGATCAGCCCAGCAGCTTGTCGAGGGTGATCGGCATCTCGCGGACCCGCACGCCGGTGGCGTGCCAGACCGCGTTGGCGATGGCGCCCACCGTGCCGGTGATGCCGATCTCGCCGACCCCCTTCACGCCCAGGTTGTTCACCACCGCGTCGTCCTCGTGGACCAGGATCGCCTCCATGGCGGGCACGTCGGCGTTCACCGGCACGTGGTACTCGGCGAGGTTGTCGTTGAGGAACCGGCCGGTGCGCGGATCCATCTCGGCCCGCTCGTGCAGGGCGAAGGACAGGCCCCAGATCATCCCGCCGTAATACTGGCTCTGGACGAGGCGCGGGTTGATCACCCGGCCGGCCGCGAAGGCGCCGACGAGGCGGCTCACGCGGATCTGGCCGAGATCGGGATCGACCTTCACCTCGGCGAAGACCGCGCCGTGGGCGTGCATGGCGTAGGAGGCCTGCGCGGCCGGGTCGGCGCCGGCCCTGCCCTGGCCCTCGATGCGCGACCGGCCGGCCCGCCGGAGGATGTCGGTGAAGGACTCGCTCCGGCCCGGGTCGTCGCGCCGGGTCAGATGCCCGCCCGCGGCGGTCACGCCGGCGTTGCCGGCGCCGTAGAGCGGGGAGGCGGGATCGTTGGTGGCGAGCTCCGCGAGCTGCCGGACCACGTCGGCGGCCGCCGCGTGGACCGCGCCGCCCGCCGTGGCGGTGTGGCCCGAGCCGCCCGCGATGCCGGCATTCGGCAGGTCGGACGAGCCCATCCGGAAGGTGAGGGCGTCCATCCCGATCCCGAGCCCGTCGGCGGCGATCTGGGCGAGCGCCGTCCACGAGCCCTGGCCCATGTCGATCGCCCCGAGCTCCACCGTGCCGGTGCCGTCGGCGCGGATCTCGGCCCGGGCCATCCCCTCGAAGATCAGCGCCGGGAAGGTGGCGGTGCCCATGCCGGTGCCGACCAGGAACCCGTCCCGGTCGCGGGTCTGGCGGGGCCGGAGCGGCCGCCCGGCCCAGCCGAAGGCCTCGGCGCCGCGCCGGTAGCAGTCCCGCAGGGCCTTGGAGGAGAACGGCTTGCCGGTGATGGGCTCGACCTCCGCGTAGTTGGCGAGCCGGAACTCCAGCGGGTCCATGCCGAGTTCGTGGGCCATCTCGTCCAGCGCGCTCTCCAGGGCGACGCTGCCGGTCGCCTCGCCGGGCGCGCGCATGAACAGCGGCGTGCCGGTGTCGAGGCGCACGGCCTCGTGCCGGATGGCGATGGCCGGGCTCGCGTAGAGGGTGCTGGTCGCCCGGCCCGCCGGCTCGAAGAAGTCGTCGAAGCTCGACGAGGCGGTGCGGATGTGGTGGTCGAGGGCCGTCAGCTTGCCGGAGGCGTCAGCGCCGAGCCGGAGGGTCTGCCGGGTCGGCCCGCGATGGCCCATCGGTCCGTACATCTGGGTCCGGGTCGGCACGAGCTTCACCGGCCTGCCGACGAGCTTCGCCGCCATGCAGGCGAGCACCTGCGGCCCGGCGGGGACGCCCTTCGAGCCGAAGCCGCCGCCGAGATAGGGGCTCTCGATGTGGATGTCGTCGGGGCCGATGCCGAACAGCCCGGCGAGCCTTGCCTGCGACATGGCGAGCGCCTGGGTCGGCATGAACAGCGTCAGCCGGTCCCCGTCCCAGCTCGCCACCGCCGCGTGGGGCTCCATGGCGTTGTGATACTGGGCCGGGGTCTCGTAGGTGGCGGCGACCGTCTTGGACGCGGCCGCGAGTCCGGCCTCGACGTCGCCGTCCGTCTCGACGGGCGGTGCGCCGACGCCGACCGAATCCGGCGTGAAGGCCTCGCCGGAATCGAGCCCGATCCGCGGCGTCTCGGCCGCGTAGGTCGGGGCGAGCAGCCGGGCGCCCTCGGTGGCCGCCTCCAGGGTCTCGGCGATCACCACGGCGATGGGCTGGTTGGCGTAGCGGACGCGGTCGTTCTGCAGGAGGTCGAGGCGGAACGTGAACGGCCCGTCCTTGGCGTCGGGGTCCTTGGCGAGCGTCGGGGCGTGCCCCGGCCGCATCACCGCGACGACGCCGGGATGCGCCTCGGCGGCGGCCACGTCGAGGCCGGTGACGCGTCCGCGGGCGATCCAGGCGACGCAGAGCGCCGCGTGGAGGGTTCCGGGGGGCAGGTTGTCGGCGGAGAAGCGGGCCTGGCCCGTCACCTTGAGGGGGCCGTCGCGCCGGGTCAGCGGCTGGCCGATGCTGGAGCCGTGCCGGATCGCGCCGGCGGGGAGGTTCGAGGCGGGCATGTTCGATGGCTTGGAGGTCGCGGTCATGCGGGTCTCCTCAAGGGGTTTTGGGGGATGCCTTCAGTTGCGGTGACCCGCTCCGTCATCACGAGCGAAGCGAAGTGACCCAGGGCAGCGCGAAGCTGGAAAGCGTGGCGCCGGCTGGGTTGCTTCGCTCCGCTCGCAAAGACGGCCACGCCCGAGCCAGCGGTCGGCAGCGTCAGACGATGCCGAACGGGGAGGCGGGGAGGGCCGGGATCCGGGCGGGCGTGCCCGCGGCGGCCTGGGTCAGCGCGCGGATCGCCACCCGGCGGGCGAGCTCGACCTTGAAGGCGTTGGCCTCGCCGGTGGGCTTGGCGCCGGCGAGCGCGGCCTCGGCGGCCTTCGCGAAGGCCTCGGGGGAGGGTGCCTGTCCGGCGAGCGCCGCCTCGGCCTCCGCCACCCGCCAGGGCTTGAGCGCCAGCCCGCCCAGGGCGAGTCGGGCCTGCCCGATCCGGCCCCCGGCCTCCAGGGTGAGGGCGGCCGCCGCCGAGACGACCGCGAAGGCATAGGAGGTGCGGTCGCGGACCTTGAGGTAGCGGGCGTTGCCCCGGAAGGACGCCGCCTCCGGGGGCAGGCGCAGGGCGGTGATCAGCTCGCCGGGCCGCAGGTCGGTCTCCCGCTCCGGGTGGTCGCCGGGGAGGTGGTGGAACGCGGTGAGCGGCACCTCCCGGGCGCCGTCCGGCCCGGCGATCTCGACCACCGCGTCGAGGGCGGCGAGCGGCACGCAGAAGTCGGACGGGTGGGTGGCGATGCAGTGCTCGCTCCAGCCCTGGACCGCGTGGATGCGGGTGGCGTGCCCCAGGGCCGCGCAGCCTGAGCCGGGCGCGCGCTTGTTGCAGGGCGAGACCGCGTCGGTGAAGAACTGGCAGCGGGTGCGCTGCATCAGGTTGCCGCCGACCGTGGCGGCGTTGCGCAGCTGCGCCGAGGCGCCGGCCAGCAGGGCCTCGGCCACCATCGGGTAGGCCTTGGCGAAGGCCGGGTCGTGGGCGAGGTCGCTGTTGCGGACCAGGGCCCCGACCCGGGCGGTGCCGTCCGGCAGCCGCTCGATGGCCGAGAGGCCGGGGAGGCGGGTGATGTCGACGACCCGCTCCGGGGTGGCGACGCCGCCCTTCATCAGGTCGACGAGATTGGTGCCGGCGGCGAGGAAGGCGGTCCCCGGCTGCTGGCCGGCCGCCACGGCCTCGGGCACGCTCGCGGGGCGGATGTAGTCGAAGGTCCTCACGCCGCGTCCTCCCGCTGCTCCGAGGTCCGGGCGGCCGCGTCCTGCACGGCGTCCAGGATCCCCGCGTAGGCGCCGCAGCGGCAGAGATTGCCGCTCATGCCCTCGCGGATGCGCTCCGGATCGGTGCCGGCGTGGCCCTCGCGGATCAGGCCGACCGCGCTCATGATCTGGCCCGGCGTGCAGAAGCCGCACTGGAAGCCGTCATGGGCGATGAAGGCCGCCTGGACCGGGTGCAGCCGGTCGCCCTCGGCGAGCCCCTCGATGGTCAGCACCTCGGCGCCGTCGAGGCTCGCGGCGAGGGTCAGGCAGCTGTTGATCCGGCGCCCGTCCACCAGGACCGTGCAGGCGCCGCACTGGCCGCGGTCGCAGCCCTTCTTGGCGCCCGTCAGACCGAGGCGCTCGCGCAGGAGATCGAGGAGGGTGACGCGCGGATCGTCGAGGGCGATCTCGCGCGGCTGCCCGTTCAGGGTGAGCCTGAGGGGAATGGTCATGCGGGGGTCCCGGCTTCTAAGGCTGGAACCGTTACAGATAGCCGCCGCCACGCGCCCGGCGAGACCTTAAGCAGAAAGCGATGTGCGCAAGATCACGGCACGCGAGGGTTGCGCGCTTACGCCGACTTGACCCGGACCTCCGAGGTCGATTTCAGCACGGTCTTGCCCTTGGCGGTCTTGATCTCGAGGGCGGGCTCGGCCTTCGAGGCTTCGCGCTTCACCGTGTTGCCCTTGATCGTCTTCTCCACGTCCCGCGTGTGGACCTTGGTCACCTCACCCGAGACGGTGCCCTTGCCCCATTTGTAGGTGACGTCGTCCCCGGTCTTCACCTTCGCCTTGGCGGTCATGCGCGTCTCCATCGTGGATGAGGGCTTGGATGCGGGGAAAGGCGTCCGGCGGCGGGCGCGTTCCCGGGTTTCCACGGCCGGGATGCCGCACTCAGCGGCCGACCTCCCGGCGCAGGGCTGCGACCATCGTCTCGACCGCCGCCTGCGCGGTCTCGCCGAGGTCGATGGCGCTCTCGCCGGCGGTGACGAGGCCGCGCCCCTCCAGCTCCTTCACGCCCTCCGGGTCGGCCTCGTGGCCGGCGCCGTCACGGCGGATCACCGAGGTGACCGTCTCGCCGCTGACGAGCCGGTGATAGGCCGCGAAGGCGAGGATCGAGAGCGCCTTGTCGGAGAGTCCGTTCAGGTCGTCGGCCATGCGTGCGTTCCTCCGCGCGTTTCTCCACGCGTCCGTCGAAGCGTGCTCGACGGACGAACGCCGTACGGGGCCGGGGGGTCCGGGCGGCCGCCGGGGTGCGACGACACGTGCGACGACACGTACGACGACACTCGCGGCGACGGGTGCGAGGACGGGTGCGCTCCTCCGGGCGACGACGCTTCGCGCCGGGGCCACCTTCCTGCTACCCTGCCGCCCTCCATGACTCCGCAGACCGACCAGACCGAAGTGGAACCGAGCCCCGAGCCGCGCCGCGCGCCCGCGCCGCCCGATCTCGACTATCGCCTGCGCCAGCAGGCGATCCTGTCGGAGTTCGGTGTCGAGGCCCTGCGCGGCACCGATGTCGACCACCTGCTGCAGCGGGCCGCGGAACTGTGCGCGCAGGGCATGGGCGCCGAGTTCTGCAAGGCCCTGGAATATCGGCGCGGCGCCGACACCCTGCTGGTCCGGGCCGGTGTCGGCTGGGGGCCCGACGTGATCGGCAAGGCCCGGATCGGGGCCGATCTCGCCTCCCCGGCCGGATTCGCCCTCAAGACCGGTCGGCCTGTGATCTCCAACCACCTCGCGGACGAGACCCGGTTCCGCACGCCGCAGCTCATGGCCGAGCACGGCATCCGCCGGGCGATCAACGTGCTGATCGAGAACCGGGACGGCGCCTTCGGCGTGCTGGAGGTGGACGACACCCGCGAGGGCATGTTCGCGGAGGCCGACATCGCCTTCATGCAGGGCTTCGCCAACCTGCTCGGCGGCGCCATCGAGCGCCAGCGCACCGAGAGCCTGCTGCGGGCCGCCCTCGCCCGGCAGGACCTGCTCGCCCGCGAGATGAGCCACCGGGTCAAGAACAGCCTCGCCATCGTGGCGAGCCTCCTCGCCCTGCAGGCCCGGGCCGCCGAGGACCCGGCCGTGCAGGCGGCCCTGGCGGACGCGCGCAGCCGCGTCGAGGCGATCGCGGGCGTCCACGACCAGCTCTGGCGGCAGGGCGATGCGGTCGAGGGTGAAGGGGAGGGGGTTCCGGGCGAGCTCGACCTCGCGCCCTTCCTGGAGAAGCTGGTGGCCAACCTCGCCAGCGGCGTTCCGGGCCAGCGGCTCGCCTGCACGGCCTGCCCGCAGCGGATCTCGGCCGACCGGGCGATCCCCATCGGCCTCCTGGTCAACGAACTCGTCACCAACGCGCTGAAATACGCCTACCCGGCCGGGACGCACCCGGCGGGCGGCGAGATCCGGGTCCGCGCCGAGCGGCGGCCCGAGGGGCTCGTGGTCGAGGTTGCCGACGACGGGATCGGCCTTCCGACGGGGTTCGAGATCGGGCGCAGCTCGAAGAGCCTGGGCATGCGGGTGGTCGGCAGCCTCACGCGCCAGCTCGGCGGCAGCCTGACGATCCCGGCCCGGGAGAAGGGCGCCTGCTTCCGCCTGGAGGTGCCCCTGGAAGGAACCCCGGAGGCGCCCCTGGAGGCGCCCCCGCCCGGCTGAGCGTGGCGCGCGCCCCGACCGGGCGGGAGCCGGACAATGGCCCTACCCCGTCGCGATCCGGGCGCGACGGGTGCGGCGAGACAGATCGCGGGACAGGGCGCGGGACAGGGCGCGAGACAGGGCGCGGGACAGGGCGCGAGACAGGGCGCGAGACAGGGCGCGAGACAGGGCGCGAGACAGAGCGGATGCAGTGACCGAGAACAGGACGACGGCGGCGCTCCTCGCCGAACGGCTCCACGCCTTTCGGAGCCTCGGCGACAATTGCGAGTTCGGGTTCGTGCAGCGCTACGGCGGGGTCGAGCCCTCCGGCCTGCTGCGCTTCTCCTACACGCCCCTGGAGGATCTGATCCGCGGCCTGCGCTGCGGCTTCGCGGATTTCGGCGTGCCGGGCGACCTGCGGCTCTCCGTGAGTTCCGGCGGCACCTATTACTGCCACAGCGTCGCCTACAACATCTGGGCGAATACCGGGCATCCGGCCGGCTCGATCGAGCCGGAGGTGCTGCTTGAGCGGGAGTACGGTCGGCTGGCCCATCTCAAGCGCAAGCTGCTGGACGAACTCGCCGACGGGTCGAAGATCCTGGTGCGCAAGGTCGGCCGCGACGAGCCCGAGGCCGATTTCGCCCGCTTGGCCGAGGCGGTCCGGGCGCACGGGCCCTCGACGCTGCTCCGCGTGACCGAGGCCGGGCCGGACTGGGTTCCCGAGCCCGCCCGACGCGTCGCCGACCGGCTGATCGAGGGACGGGTCCGCCGGTTCGCGCCGGTGGAGCAGGCCTGGGAGGTCGATCTCGAACCCTGGATGCACCTCGTGGACAGCGTCTACGCGCTGGAGCGCGGCGCGGCGCCGACCCGCCTCGACGCCGCCGCCTTCCCGGAGGCGCTGGCGCTGCCGGGGCGCCTGCGCCGGCATGTCGGCCGGCACCGGGCGACGGCTCTGAGCGCCTACACGCGGGCGGTGGACCCGGCCGGCTTCCGCGCCGACACGGTCCACGTGTTCTCGAGCTGGGTTTGGATTCCGGAGGACTTTGCCGGGGACCGGGTCTTCGCGGCGGCCGGCTACGCGCGGCTGGGCTGGCGGGACGCCGACCTGTCGCGGCGCCGGTGCTGGCAGCGCGTCTGGGCGGCGGGACGGCTGCGCCCCGACGCGGCGCGGGAACCCGTCGGGCTCGGCATGATCGGCACGCGGCGGGACGGGTTCTGGTCCGCCGGGGCCCGCTTCGCCGAGGGGCCGATCCCCGGCGATGAGCCGGCGCCGGCGCTGCGGATGCCGCCGGTCCGGTTCCCGGGCCGGGATCTCCTCGGCCGACTGCTGCCGCGGGTCCTATAGACCCGGACCGGCGCCCGACCGGGAACCGATCCGGCACGGCGGTCTTGCCTACCGGGCCGCACGGGACCGCGCCCGTCGCGAGGGGGCCCATGACCGGTTTCGTGCCCGACCGCCGCTCTCTGCTCCTCACCCTGGCCGCGGGTTCGGCCGTCCTGTCGGCGCGGGGCGCCGACGCCGTCGGGGCACCGGAGCGGATCCCGCTCTGGCCGGGCGAGCCGCCGGGCGGCGGCGGTCCGCAGGGTCCGCCGGTCCGCGATGACAGCGGCGCCGTGAAGAACGTCGCCGTGCCGGTCCTGGAGGTGTACGCCCCGGAGACGCCGACCGGCGCGGCGGTCCTCGTCGCCGGCGGTGGCGGCTACGCCCGGATCGGGATGGTCAAGGAGGCGCTCCCCGCCGCGCTCTGGCTCGCCGCGCAGGGCATCACGGCCTTCGTGCTCACCTACCGCCTTCCGGGCGAGGGCTGGGCGGCGGGCCCCCTGGCGCCGCTCCAGGACGGGCAGCGGGCCCTGCGCCTGATCCGCGCCGCGGCCGCGCGCTTCCGGATCGACCCGGCCCGCGTCGGCGTGCTCGGCTTCTCCGCAGGCGGGCACCTCGGCGGCCTCGTCGCCGCGCGCTCCGCGTTCCGGGCCTACGAGCCCGTCGACGCGGCCGACGACCTGTCGGCGCGGCCCGACTTCGCGACGCTGATCTACCCCGTGGTGAGCCTGGAGCCGCCCTACGACCGCACGACCACCCGGCGCTCCCTCGTCGGCGAGACCCCGAGCCCGGCGGCGAGCCGGGACTGGTCGCTCCAGACCCATATCCGGTCCGGCTGCCCGACGCTGTTCCTCGTGCAGGCGGACGACGACGCGGTCATCAGCCCGGAGCACAGCCGCATCCTGGACGCGGCCTGCCGCGAAGCGGGCGTGCCGGTCGAGTACCACCGCTTCGCGGTCGGCGGCCACGGTTTCGGGATCGGCCGGTCGGAAGCGCCGGTCGCCCTCTGGCCGCGGCTCTGCCGGCTCTGGCTGACCAGCGTGTCGGTGATGCGCTGACGCGGTGCGCGCACCGCCGGCCGGGGTGGCCCCGCCGGGTCGGCCTTCCGGCTCGGGAGCCGTCAGACAGGCAGGGCAGGGGACCGGTGAGCCCGGCCGGACGCGCAGGTGCCCTCGCCCGCGCGGACAGGACCGCGCCGGGCGCGTCGGGGATCGCCGCCGCCCGGTTCGCGGGCGGTGACGCCCGAAGAGCCGGGCAGCCACCGCGCGCGACACTGAGCTAGCCGAGCGCCGCGGCAGCGCTCGGCCGTGCGTCGTTCCAGTCCATCCGCCGCGGGGAGGGGCCTCCGACCCCTGACCCGACCGCCCTGCCCGGGAGCGTCGGACTTCGGCGCCCGTCGGCGCCCGTAGGCCCCTTCGTCCCCACGACCGTCGTGGCGATCTCGCCGCGTCGCGCGCGACGACGGGCGCGTCGCGGCCCGGGTCGGAGCCGAACATGCCCGCCGGCGGCGCGGCATTTCATCCCTGCGGCCTCGACCTGACGTCCGATCAGCAGCCCTGATCCAACCACGCGGCCTCCGGGCCGAGGCGCCCAGACACCCGACAACCCAGCCCCACACCCGCCCCAGTCGTTCGCATAAGATATATTATGGAATGCAACGAGCAGATCGGGTTGGGTGAGGGGTGGTCCGCCGGCTGAGCCGCTGTGATCCGCCGGCTGCGAGCCCGGATGGGATCACGTCTCCGGCCGCCTCCGGATCCGGGCGGTGCGACCCGGCGTCGAGGCCCGCTCGGCTCGGCGGCATCCGGATCGGGCGAGGGCGGTCCGAGCCCCCTCCCCGCCGCGACTCGCGCCGCCTCACGCGGCGCGCCCGCCCAGGCGGCGCACGTCGCCGAGGATCCGGCCGTCCCGGGTCCGACAGTCGATATGCTCCGACAGCCGGCCCGGCCGGATCCGGATCGAGGCCGGCCGGGCCAGGAGCGCGGCGCGCTCCAGGAATTCTGCGGCGCTCATCGGCGCGTCCCGGCCGCCGCCGAGGCCGCGCCACCAGGACACCGCCTTCTCCCGCTCGTAGCCGCTGCGTTCGGGCCGCAGGCGGACCCGCCACGCCGCCTCGGCGGGGCCGTCCCGCCAGCCGAGGACGAGGTCGAGCCCGTCGGGTGCGGCCTCCAGCTTCAGGGCCGTGACCGGATGCCAGGCGGCCTCCTGTCGAGCAGCCTCCTGCCCGCCGGCCTCCGCTACCGGGGCAGGGCCCGCCGGCTCGGGACCGGGCAGCCCGGGATCCGCCGAGAGGATCGCCAGCTCGTCGTCGGCGGCGGCCTCGTGCGGGGCCTCGGTGTCCGCGTCCGCCTCCGGCTCGGTCCAGCACGCCTCGCAGGTGGAGGCGTTCAGCGCGATCAGGGCGCCGCAGCCGGGGCAGGGCTTGGCGCGCGGGGCCCCTGCCCCGCCCAGTCCCTGGGTGGCGCTCCGGACCGTCACGGCGTCCACGGGCCCGTGCATCCGCACCAGACCGGCGTAGTCGAGGATCAGAGCGTTCTCCTTGCCGGGCGCGCAGCGCAGCGCCCGGCCGACCTGCTGCACGTAGAGGCCGGTGCTGCGGGTCGGGCGCAGCAGCGCCACGAGATCGACCTCGGGCACGTTGAAACCGGTCCCGAGCACGCCCACCGAGGTCAGGCAGCGGATCTGTCCGGCCCGGAACGCCGCCACGATCCGGTCGCGCTCCCGGCGGGGTGTCTCGCCCGAGACGCTCTCGCAGGAATACCCCTCCGCCCGCACCGCGTCGCGCACGGCTTCCGCGTGGGCGAGGCCGGCGCAGAAGGCGAGCCAGGCCCGGCGGGCGCGCCCGTACTCCGCGAGCTCCGCGACCGCCGCCCGGGTGATCCAGTCGCGGTTGACCGCCGCCTCCAACTCGCCCGGGATGTAGTCGCCCCCGCGCCGGCCGACGCCCGAGACGTCGAGCTGGGTGAGGGTCGCCTTGGAGACGAGGGGCGCCAGGAAGCCGCGCCGGATCAGCGTGAACGTGTCGGCCTCGTAGGCGATGCCGGAGAACAGCCGGTGCTCGCCTTCGTCGAGCCGGCCCGAATCGAGCCGGTAGGGCGTCGCGGTGAAGCCCGCCACCCGCAGCCCGGGGGTCCGCGCGCGCAGGCCCGCCAGGAAGCGGCCGTAGCGGGTGTCGGCGGCGCGGGGGATCAGGTGGGCCTCGTCGACGATCACGAGGTCGCGCGGGCCCACCATGTCGAGCCGGTCGGCCACCGACTGGATGCCGCAGACCAGCACCTGCGCCCCGGCCTCCCGCCGCCGGAGCCCGGCCGAGAAGATCCCGGCCGGCGCCTCCGGCCAGGACCGGGTCAGCTCGGAGAAATTCTGGGCGACCAGTTCGCGGCTGTGGGTGACGATCGCCACCCGGGCGAGGGGGTTCTCCTCCAGGGTCTCCCGGGCGAGGGCCGCGATCACGAGCGCCTTGCCGGCCCCGGTGGGCAGCACGATCAGGTGGCCGGGCGCCGCGTCGTCCGCCCCTCCCCGCGCCCAGGCGGCCGAGAGCGCGTCGAGGCTGGCGCGCTGGTAGTCCCGCAGGCGCAGCATGGCGGCGGTCTAGCCGGCCGCGCCGGTCCTGTCCGTGGCGGCGCGGTCACGGCGCAGCAGGTAGATGTCCATGATCCAGCCGTGCCGGGCCCGGGCCTCGGCGCGGACCCGGCGGATCTCCTCGCCCGCGTCGCCCAGCCGGCCCGAGACCAGGATCTCGTCCGGGCTGCCGAGATAGGCGCCCCAGTAGATCGTCAGGTCCGGGTCGAGATGCGCGAAGGCCGGGTCGCCGTCGAGCATCACCACGACGCTCTCCGCCTCCGCCGGCCACCCCGCGGCGAGGCGCCGGCCGGTGGTGATCAGCACCGACCCGCCGATGCCGTTCAGCGGCACGCCGTGGCGGGCGGCGAGGACCTGCACGCTGGACAGCCCGGGCACGACGAGGCGCCGGAACGGCACGCGCCCGCGGGCCAGGATGTGGTCGAGGATGCGGAGCACGCTGTCGTAGAGGGCCGGGTCCCCCCAGGCCAGGATCGCCCCCACCTCCCCGGCCCCGAGATGGGCCGCGAAGGCCGCCTCCAGCCGCTCGGCCCGGGCCGCGTGCCAGGCCTCGACGGTGCGTCCGTAATCGGCCGGGCGGCGCTCCCGGGGCGGGTCCTCGACCGTGACGACCCGGTGGGGTTTTCGGATATGGGCCGCGCAGATCCGGCGGCGGATCTCGACGAGGTCGGCGGTCTCGGCGCGCTTGTCGAGGACGAACACCGCGTCGACGTCGGCGAGCGCCCGCACCGCCTGGAGGGTCAGGTGCTCGGGATCGCCCGTGCCGATGCCGATGACCCGGATCTGCCTGTCCTGCATGCCGTCCTCCGCCGGGGCGGGGAGGGCCGGCGCCGGCCTCCCCCTACAGGCGCGCGTCGGCTTTGGCGAGGATCGCCCGGGCGATGGTCAGGTCCTGCAGGGCGATGCCGGAGGAATCGAACACGGTGATCGCCTCCGGATCCGTCCGGCCCCCCTCCCCGCTCCGGAGCACGTCGCCGAGCGCCCGCATTCCGGCCTGGGCGTCCGCGGAGGCGTGCTGGAACTCGCCGATGGTGCGCGACTGCTCCGGCAGGTCGCAGAACAGGGCCGCCCGCTCCAGCAGGGCGGGGGGCAGCTCCTGCTTGCCCTTCGCGTCCGCGCCCATGGCGGCGACGTGCGTGCCGGGGCGGACCCAGTCGGCCTCGAACAGCGGCGCGCGGGCCGGCGTCGCCGTGACGATCACGTCGGCCGCCGCGCAGGCCTCCCGGGGCGCGGCCGCCCGCACGTCGATCCCCGAGGCCCCCTGCCCCGCCAGGCGCTCGGCAAAGCCCGCGACCTTGGCGGCATCCCGGGCAACGACCAGCACCGTCCGGATCGGCAGGATCCGGGCCAGCGCCGCGCACTCGAACTCGGCCTGGTTGCCGGCCCCGAACACGGCGAGCACCGCCGAATCCGGCCGCGCCAGGACGCTCGCCGCCACCGCGTCGGCGGCGGCGGTCCGGTACGCGTTCACCCGCCCGGCCTCGATCACCGTGTCGACCCGGCCGACGGCCTGGTCGAACAGCAGGATCACCGAATTGTGCCGCGGCAGGCCCCGGTCCGGGTTGCCGGGCCAGAACGAGCCGACCTTCAGGCCCGCATAATCGGCGGTCGAGCCCGACTTGATCGAGAACCGGTTGGCCGGCTCCGAGCCGTGGCCGAGCACCGCCGGGAACAGGGTGGTCCCTGGCGCCACCGCGGCGATCAGCGCCTCGCGGGCCGCGTCGAACGCCAGGGCGTGATCGACCAGGGCGGCGGAGTCCTCCTCGGAGATGAAGCGCATGGATTCAGGGACCTCCCGAGTCATGGTTTCGAAAGGTCGAGACCTTTCGCGGGTATCGGGCGGAGCCCGATGTCGGGGCGCCGCCCCGCCGCCCCGCCGAAGGGCCTCGGCCCTTCGGAATACCCTACAGGGTCATGCCGCGGGCGGTGACCGGCCAGATCGCCTCGACGCGGCCGTTCCGCACGCCCACGTACCAGTCGTAGACGTTGACCGTCGGGTCGCAATGGCCGGGGATCAGCTTCAGGCGCTCGTTGAGCTTCAGCACGTTGCCGGGATCGCTGATCACCCCGTGCTCGTCCGAGCACTTGACGTACTCCACGTCGTCCCGGCCGAAGACCACCGGCAGGCCGCTGTCGATGCTCTGCGCCTTCAGGCCGGCATCGCAGATCGCGACGTCCGCCTTCGCCTTGCTCATGATCGCCGTGTAGATGAACAGGCTGTTCTCGAACTCCGCGATCGGCCGCCCGTCCGCGTCCTTCACCCGCTGGTAGTCGGCGTCCATGAAGACGTAGGAGCCGCATTGCAGCTCGTTGTAGACGCCGCTGCCGCCCTCCATGGCGAAGCTGCCGGTGCCGGCCCCCGCCACGATGGCGCAGTCGAGTCCCTCGGCCTTGAGCAGGTCGACGGTGCGCTTCGTCTCGTCGATCGCCGTCTGGATCAGGGCCTTCCGCTCGCCGAAATCGCGCACGTGCTGGGCCTTGCCCTGGTAGGCCTGCAGGCCCGCGAAGCGCAGGCCCGGCGCCCCCGCGATCTTCTTCGCGATCGCCACGGCGGGCTCGCCCGGCGCGACGCCGCAGCGGCCGGCGCCGACGTCGATCTCCACGAGGCACTCGAGGGTGACACCGTACCGGACCGCCGCCGCCGAGAGGTCGTCGACGTTGCCGAGGTCGTCGACGCAGACCAGCACCCGCGCCCGGGTGGCGAGCGCCGCGAGGCGCTCGATCTTCTTCGGCGCCACCACCTGGTTGGAGACCAGCACGTCGCGGATGCCGGCGCTCACCAGCGCCTCGGCCTCGCTGACCTTCTGGCAGCAGACGCCGCAGGCGCCGCCCCGCTCCATCTGCAGGACCGTGATGTCGGACGACTTGTGGGTCTTGGCGTGCGCCCGGTGGCGCAGGCCGTGCGCCTTCATGAAGCGTCCGAGCGTGTCGACGTTGCGCTCGAGGGCGTCGAGGTCGACCAGCAGGCAGGGGGTGTCCACCTCCTCGACCGGCATCCCGACGGTGGCGGGGATGTTGTTGCGCATGGTGTGTCCTCCTGAACGCGTGCGGATCTCGTGGCGGGGGGCCGGATTACGGGGCGAGGCCCAGAAGCTCGGCGATGCGCGGCGTGGCCTTGATGCCGGTACCGGTCAGCACCACCACGGTGGTCTCGTCGGGCCGGATCGCGCCGCGCGCGGTGAGGTCGGTGAGCGCCGCCGCCGCCATGGCGCAGGTCGGCTCGACGTAGAGGCCCGAGCGGGCGAGTTCCATCAGGGCCGCCTCGATGGCGTCCTCGGAGACCGCTACGGTGCCGCCGCCGGACCGGCGGAGGGCCGCCAGCACCTCCCGGCCGCGGACCGGCCGGGCGATCGAGGCGCCCTCCGCGAGGGTCGGGCGGGGCGTCACCGGCACGAAATCCTCCGCGCCGGCCTCGAAACCCGCGTGCAGGGGGGCGCAGTGGGCCGGCTGGACCGCGTAGAGCCGCGGCAGGCGGGCGATCGCCCCCCGGCGCAGCAGCTCCGAGAAGCCGATGTCGCAGCCGAGGATGTTGCTGCCGGCCCCGCACGGGATGATCACGGCGTCGGGCGCGGTGAAGCCCAGATCCTCCCACAGTTCGTAGGCCAGCGTCTTGGTGCCCTGGAGGAAGTGGGCCTGCCAGTTGTGGCTGGCGTAGAAGATCGACTCCGCTTGGCCGACCGCGGCGTCGGCCGTGTCCTGGCGGGTGCCGGGGATCAGCTCGACCTCGGCACCGGCGGCCCGCATCTGGACGGTCTTGGCCGGCGAGGTCGAGGCCGGGACCAGGATCTTGGCCCGCATCCCGGCGGCGGCCGCGTAGGTCGCCACCGCGGCGCCGCCGTTCCCGGAGGAATCCTCCAGCACCGCGTCGATCCCCTGCTGCCGCAGGATCGACAGCATCACGGACGCGCCCCGGTCCTTGAAGCTGCCCGAGGGCGCGAACCACTCGAGCTTGAAATGGGCGTGGCCGCCCCGCCAGGGCCGTCGCACCAGCGGGGTGCAGCCCTCGCCCAGCGAGACCGGGTCGGACACCGCCACCGGCAGGGCGGCGGCGTAGCGCCAGAGGGAGCGCCGGTCCGTGTCGATCTCCGCCCGCCCGATTCCCGGCAGGTCGGTGATCATCAGCGGACCGCCCGTCTCGGAGCGCCAGCGCGGCGTCTCGATCGGGTAGGTCGCCCCGGTCGCGGGGTCGAGATAGGCGGGAGACGAGGGCATCGCGGCTCGGGTTCCGGGGTGGTTCGGAAAGAGAATACAAAATAATCTTCGACGGCGCGCCCCCTGTTCGAGGATGGGACGGCGCGCCGCGCTGCGCGTCAGGGCTCCGCCCTGACAACCTGCCGAAGGGCCTCGGGCCCTTCGGAGACTTGGGTCAGGCCGCGAGCGGCAGGATCGTCGGCTCCGGGGCGTGCTCGGCGGCGACCGCCCCGGCGACGAGCTCGGCGCTGGCGCCCGAGAGGGTCCAGCCGAGATGGCCGTGCCCGGTGTTGTAGAAGATTCCGGGCAGTCGGCCGCGGCCGACCTTGGGCAGCATGCTCGGCAGCATCGGCCGCAGGCCGCTCCAGGCCACCACCCGGTCGGTATCGACCAACGGGAATTGCTCGCGGGTCCAGTCGACCAGCGGCTCGATCCGGTCGTGGCGGATGTCGCGGTTGAAGCCGTTGAACTCGGCGGTGCCGGCGACCCGCAGGCGCTCGTCGCCGAGGCGGCTGGTGACGATCTTGGCCGCCTCGTCGAGGATGCTCACCTCCGGAGCCGCCGCCTGCGCCTCCGGGGTCAGCAGGTTCACGGTGATCGAGTAGCCCTTCACCGGGTAGACGTTGACCCGGTCGCCCAGCATCGCCGCGAAGTGCCGGCTGGCGCAGCCCGCGCAGACCACCACCGCGTCGGCCCGCAGGACCCGCGCGTCGCCGGCCGGCCGGCCCGCTTCGCGCCAGCGAACCGCGTAGCCCCCCTCCCCCGGCGCGATCGTCTCGACGCTGGCGTCCTGGACGAAGCGGACGCCCTTGCGGGCGCAGGCGGCCGCGAGGCCGCGGGTGAATTTGTGGATGTCGCCGGTGGCGTCCGAGGGGGTGAAGAAGCCGCCGTGGTAGCGGCCGGCCAGGGTCGGCTCGATCGCCCGGATCTCCTCCGGGGTCACGGCGTAGCGCTCCAGGCCGCCCTCCCGCAGCAGGGCGTTGACGACGGTCGCCTTCTCGAAGCTCGCCCGGTCCCGGTAGAAGTGCAGGATGCCGCGGGTCTTCAGGTCGAAGTCGATCCCCTCGGCCTCGGCCATGGCGAACAGGGCCTCCCGGGCCTTCAGTGCCAGCCGCACGGTCTCGACCGTGTTGGCGCGGTAATGGGCGATCTCGCGGACGAACTCGGCCATCCAGGACAGCTTGTGCCAGGAGGGCTTGGGATTCATCAGCAGCGGCGCGTCCCGGCGCAGCATCCAGCGCAGGCCCTGCATCACCGTGGAGAGCTTGTTCCAGACCTCGGCGTTGCAGGCCGAGAGCTGGCCGCCGTTGGCGAAGGAGGTCTCCATGGCGGCGTAGCGCTGCCGGTCGAGGACGGTGACGCGGTAGCCGCGCTGGGCGAGCGCGTAGGCGGTCGTCACGCCGGTGATGCCGGCGCCGATCACGGCGATGTGTGTCATGAGCTTGGACTCCGGGACTGGACGCGTGGAGGCCGCCCTCGAGCGGTCGGCCGGTTGCGCGCCCCATCTGTCCCGGTGCCTGAGAGCTTGATCCGACCCGCCCTGGCGAGGCGAGGCACGGACGTCCCCTTCGGCGGGTGCCCACGGTTTCAGCCCGCTGCACCACTCTCCAGATCGCCCTGACGACACGGTTCCGGTGCCTGAGAGTTTCCGGGGCGGTTGCTCCGTCGGCGCCGGGTCCCCTCTGCTGGGAAGATCCCGGTCTCTCCCGCATCGTCACGATGGGCTGTTCCTGAATACGCCGACCGGCCGCGGGGGAGAAGCCCGTCCGTCCCGCCGGCGGCCGATTCCGCCGACAGCCGGTGCGCGTTGTCACTGCCGGAGCGCTGCCGGATCATCGCGAGGAGCGATCCCCGCCGCCGGCGGTTGACCCGGGGGTTTGACGGGGACTTCCGGGGGACGGCCGATGCTGACCAGGACCGCGATCTACGAGGGCACGGTGCGCGACGGGCGGGAGGAGGAGTTCTTCCGCCGGGTCCGGGACGAGCTGGAGCCGTTCTGGCGGCGGTTCCCGGGCGTCACCGCCGTGCGGGTCCAGCGCCTCGTCTCCAAGGACGACGACGCGCGGCCGATCGCCATGATCCTGGAGATGGACTTCCCCGACCAGGCGGCCCTGGACGCCTGCCTCGCCTCGTCGATCCGCCCGGAATCGCACGCCGCCACCGAGGCGGTGATGCAGATGTTCGACGGCCGCTTCTACCATCTGGTCAGCGCCGGACGGACCTTGTCGCTGGTGGATTGAGATCAGGTCCCGGGACGCCGATGACCGACCATATTCACCGCCGTATTTACCGTACATAAACCGAGACTGACAGATTCATATCTTCTAGAGACAAAACTATTCGCCTACACACCAGTCGAACCAACCCTCTTAAGGGTCTCGGTGCAGCTTGTGCCCGAGCGACACCCTTGGTTCAGGCGGACGGCGCGATGGCGAAGTGGATACCTGGCGCGGCCGTCTTCGGTCTCCTGTGCCTGATGATCATCCCGGCCCCCGGGATCTGGGGCGTCCTGATCGGGGCCGCCTGCGTGCTCGCCATCGTCGGCAGCCTGTGCATGCTCGTCCTCGATCGGGTGGCGAGCGCCATCCTCGTCTGGCGCCAGCGGTTGCGGGTGCGACGCCCGAGCTCGGGCCGGAGCCGCAGCCGGGTGGTCCATGCCGGCTCCAGGGTGACCCGGAAGGTCTGAGCCTCCGGCGGGGCGCCGGGGACTGGATTCCCCGCGGTATCGGTGCAAGGTCCCGGCGCCGCGATCACGGCGCCTGAGACCAAACCGGGACGGTCCGATGAAGCTCCTCTACTCCCCCGCCTCTCCCTACGCCCGCAAGGTGCTGGTCCTCGCCCACGAGACGGGCCTGATCGACCGGATCGCCGTCACCGTCGCGGGGGCCTCGCCGACCGGCCCCTCCGCGGAGGTCGCCGCCCACAATCCGCTGGGCAAGATCCCCGCCCTGGTGCTGGAGGACGGCACAGCCCTCTACGACAGCCGGGTGATCTGCGAGTATCTCGACAACCTCTCCGCCGGCCCGCGCCTGTTCCCCGAGGGCGCCACCCGCTGGGACGCGCTGACCCGGCAGGCGCTCGCCGACGGCCTGCTCGATGCGGCGCTGCTCACCCGCTACGAGCGGGTGCTGCGTCCCGAGCCCCACCGCTGGGACGCCTGGGAAGCCGGTCAGGTCGGCAAGATCCGCGCGGCGCTGGACCGGTTCGAGAGCCTGGTCGGCGGGATGCCGGCGCTGGATATCGGCACGGTCGCGCTGGGCTGCGCGCTCGGCTACCTGGACCTGCGCTTCCCCGATCTCGCGTGGCGGGAGGGCCGCCAGGCGGTCGCCGCCTGGTACGCGGAGTTCGAGCGCCGCCCGTCCATGGAAGCCACTGTACCGAAGGGCTGAGAGGCTGAGGACCCCGCCGCGCCCGGCCCCGCTACGGCCGGGCCCGGTCGGCGATCGCGTAGGGATGGGTCGATCCGAGCGGATCGGCGAGGAAGTCCTGGACCGTCCCGGCGCCGGTGCCGAAGGTGATGAGCAGGAAGCCGCCCGCCAGCGCGAAGTTCTTCAGGAAGTCCCAGAACAGCTCGCGGCCCCGGCCCCCGGCCCAGAAATCCCCCGGCACCCAGAACTGCTTCCACAGCAGCGCCGTCACCCCGCAATAGCCGGCGAGCACGAAGGCCGCGGCCCGGTCGGCGGTCCCGGTCAGGATGCACAGCGACATCCCGATCTCGACGCAGAGCCCGATCAGGATCAGCACCACCGCGGGCGCGGTGGCGTGCACGGCCTGCCGCGCCTGCCCGACCGCGCCCCTGAAGTTCAGGATCTTGTCGAGGGCGCTGAACGGCAGGAACAGCAGCACGAGGAGCAGGCGGACGCCGAACGCGATCGCGACGCTGAGGCTGGCCATGCTCTGAAGGGTCTCCCTCAACCCGGCCCGGTGCGGACCGCTGATCCAAGGCGCTGATCCAAGCCGCGAGCGGCGCGAAGGTTTCCTCGGCGACGGGCCGGTGCCGGCCGGGAGGGGTTCTGCCGCCCGGCATGCCGCGCTTCTTCGATCGAGGGTGGCATCGCGGCAACAATGATTCAAGCCGTTTCGCGAAAATAATGGAACGCCGGAAATTTTCAGAATTTCGGATCGATTCTCGGCCGATCGATCGATAGCGATGTATACAGTAGCTCGAAATTTTTCGACCATTATTGAGATCAACCTGAATCGACCGCCCGAGACTTGACAGGTTCGGTCCCGTCTCGGCTCAAGTTCTTCAAATCTCTCTCGGTCGACGCGCGGTGATCACGCGTGACGACGCGCAGACCGGGGGGAACCGGGCCGCAAACCGTATCCGCAGAACCGTCGAGCCTTGACCATGCGAATCGCGATCATCACGCCGTCGCGGCTCAAACCCTCGACCCTGGCCGGAGAGGCCGGCCAGTACTTCCTGGAACACGCGATCGCGAGCGCCAACGCCCAGGAGCTCGACCGGCCGGCGACGATCCACTTCTTCGTCGGGACCGATCCCGGGTCCGAGATCCCGGCGCGGCTCGCCGCGCACCCGCAGGTCACCTTCGCGCGCGGCGCGCGCAAGGGCCAGATCCCCGCACTGAACGCCGCCATCGCCGCCGTCGACGACAGCTGGGACCTCGTCGGCTTCCTCGAGGACGACGATCGCTGGCTGCCGCCCTATCTGGGCGTCGCCGTCCGCGCCCTGGACCGCTTCGATTTCGTCTCCTCGACCCAGCTCGAGACCGACGAGGCCGGCGAGGTGGTGCGGATCAACGACTTCGCGACGCCGTCGGGCTGGCTGATGCGGCGGACCACCTTCGCGCAGGTCGGCGCGATCAGCCCGGCCTCCAAGTGGCACTACGACAACGAGTGGCTCGGCCGCCTCGCCGAGACCGGCCTGCGCCGCGCCCACCTCGTCGAGGCGACGGCGCCCGTCACGCTGCAGCACGCGGCCCTGGTCCGCCCGTGGCTCGCCAACGTCCTCCAGTTCGGCGGCCCCAACGTGCAGCTCGCGCGCCACGGCTTCGTCCTGCCGCTGGTGTGCCGCCTCGTGCATCCGGGCTCCGGAAGCTCGGATGTCAGCTCGGGCGGCACCTCCAAGGCCGAGAGCGAGGCCGAGTACCGGCGGCTGGTCGACCGCTTCGGTCGCATCCCCTGGTGAGATCGCCCTGGTGAGATCGCGCCGCGCGGCGGAGGCTCCGCGGACCGGCGGCGCACCCGACCGGCGCGGAGGCCGGTTCAGCCCGGGAGCGCCCCGTGGGACGCCGCCGCGGAGCCGGTCACGCAGGCGCCGATCAGCCGCCGCACGAAGCCCGCGCAGGCCGCGAGTTCGTCCCGGGTGACGTACTCGTCCGCCCGGTGGGCGCGCGCGATCGAGCCCGGCCCGATCACCACGGCCGGCACGCCGCCGAGCCGCTCGAACAGCCCGCCCTCCGTGCCGTACGAGACCTTGGCGTGGCCGTTGCGGCCCGCGAGGCGCTTGGCCAGGGTCACGATCGCCGCCTCCGGATCGGTGTCGAGGCCCGGATAATCGATCAGCGGCTCGACCGCGACGCCGCAGGCCGGATCCCCGGCCCGCATCAGCGGCGCCAGCGTCCCGGTGGCGTAGGCGATCGCGGACGCCGCCAGCGCGGCGGCATCGTCCGCGCCGATCGCCCGGTACTCGAACTCGACGCTGCAGCTGTCGGGCACGATGTTGAGCGCCGATCCGCCCCGGACCACGCTCGACAGGCCGGTGGTGTGGGGCACGTCGTAGAGCGCGTCGCGGGCGCCGTCCCGGGCGATGGCCTCCGCCGACAGGCGGACATGCTCGATGAAGCGGGCGGCGTACTCGACCGCGTTGACCCCCTGGGGCGCCAGGGCCGAGTGGCTGGCCTTGCCGCGGAAGGTGAGGCGGGCGGCCGATTTGCCCTTGTGGCCGACCACCACGTCCATTCCGGTCGGCTCGCCCACGAAGCAGCCGAGCGGCCGCGGCACGCGCTCGAGCATCCGGGCGATCAGCGGGCGCACGCCGAGGCACCCGATCTCCTCGTCGTACGAGATCGCGATGTGGATCGGGGTGGCGAGCTCCGCCGCGACCATCTCGGGCAGGAGCGCGAGGCAGACCGCGAGGAACCCCTTCATGTCGGAGGTGCCGCGCCCGTAGAGCCGCCCGCCCTCCTCCCGCAGGACGAACGGGTCCGACGACCAGGGCTGGCCGTCGGTCGGCACCACGTCGCTGTGGCCGGAGAGCACGTAGCCGGGGCGAGTCTCGAACGGCCCGACGCTGACCAGCAGCGCCGCCTTCCGGCCCGTCGGATCCGGCACCCGCTCGACCGCGGCGCCGTGGCCGCGGCAATAGGCCTCCGCCCAGTCGATCAGAGGCAGGTTCGAGCGGGCGCTCACCGTGTCGAAGGCGACGAGCGCGGCGAGCAGCGCCGTCGGATCGGGCGTGCCGGGGCGCGGCGTGGCGGTCTGTGCGGACTCTGTCATGGATCCCATGTCGTGGGGAGGCCGTGGGGAGGTCTTGGCTGGGTCTTGGCTATGTCTTGGCCGGGCCGCGGCCGGCACACCGCCCCTCCCGAATCGGTTTCGGAGGGGCGCGGCGTCCGCCGGAGTTCTCGGCCTTCCGGGGATCCAGGGCAATGCCCGGCCCGGCGGCGCAGCCCCGGAACCGGGACGACGTTCGGGCGTAGCCGCCGGGTAGGGCCCCTTCGGCCCGCTCGTCCCGGAGCCCCGACCATGCGTCCCGGTCCCGCCCCGATCCTCGCCCTCCTCCTGCCGACGCTCCTCTTGCCGACGCTCCTCCTGCCGCCGGCCCTGCTGCTGGCCGCCCCGGCCGAGGCCCGCCGGCAGGCCGCGCCCCCCGCCGGGCGACCGCATCACCGCGCGGCCTCCGACATGGACCTGACCCTCGCCCGCATGGCGGCGCGCGACCGGCCGCTCTGGCGGGTCTGGCAGCGGCCCCTCGCCCGCACGGTCACGCCGGCGACGCGCGAGCGGGTCGCGGCGCCGCCGCTCACGGGCTGGGGCTACGGCGGCACCGTCCCGGGTGCCGTGCCCGGCTTCTGAACCGCCTCGACCCGGGCCCGGCCGCCTGCCATGGTGCGGGCGACCGCAGCGGCCCGAGACGGACACGATGGTGCTGGAGTTCCGCCTGGACGATCCGACCCCCGCGGATCCGCGCCGTCGCTGGGACACCCTCGCGCAGGAGGCGCGGGACGCCTGCTACGACAACACCCGCGCGGTGGCCGACAGCGCGTCCCAGGTGGCCGCCCGGGACGCGGCCTCGGCCGCCTATCGGGCGGCGCATCCGGCCGGTCTCGACGTGCCCTACGGCCCCGGCGCCCGCAACGCCCTCGACCTCTACCCGGCGCGGGACGCGGCGGCGCCCTGCCTGGTCTTCATCCACGGGGGCTACTGGCAGCGGGGCGCCCGGGAGCTGTTCGCCTGCTTCGCGGAGGGCCCGAACGCCGCCGGCTGGTCGGTGGCGATGGTCGGCTACACCCTGGCGCCGGAGGCGAGCCTTTCCCGGATCGTGGCGGAGATCGGCGCGGCCCTCGACTGGCTGGCCGCCCACGGGGCCGCGCGCGGGATCCGCGGTCCCCTGATCCTGTCGGGCTGGTCGGCGGGCGGTCTGCTCACCGCGATGCAGCTCGACCATCCGGCGGTGGCGGCGGGCCTGGCGATCTCCGGCGTCTACGACCTCGCGCCGATCCGCCAGACCTCCCTGGACGCCAAGCTGAGCCTCACCGACGGCGAGATCGAGACCCTGTCGCCCCTGCGACTCCCGGTGGTCGCGAAGCCGCTCTGCATCGCCTACGGCTCCCGCGAACTGCCGGCGCTGATCCACGACGCCCGCAACCTGCACGCCCTGCGGGCGGCGGCCCACGCCCCCGGCTCCCTGCTGCCAGTGCCGGGGGCCGAGCACTTCTCGGTGCTCGACGCCCTGCGCCGACCCGGCGGGCTCCTGGTCCGGGCGGCCCACGCCCTTCTCGAGGACTGAGGCCCCGGCCGGCAGCCCGGACCGCACCCGGACGACGCGGGGGGACGACGGCGTGCAGATTTGCAACTCCCGATAGAAATTCTGCATCGCCGAGGCCCGTTTCCGCCTTGCTGAGGCCTGCCCCGCGTGCTGAGACGGGATCGCGGGCACGATCTCCCTCCACCGGGAGCCGGCCGATCCCAGGGAGATCGGATGCAAGCGGTCGCGCGATCGGAATCCCTTGCGGCGCCCTGCGCCGGCCCCGCGGACCGGACCGTCCGCCGCGGCGGACGGCGTGAGCGGTGGCGCGCGCCGCGGCTGCGCGTCGTGCTGGCCCTGGGTTTCGGCACGCTCGGCTTCCTGACGACCCTGACGCTCGCCGCCCTGGTGAGCCGCGAGGCGACCCGACGGCTCGAGGCGGAGGTCGGCGGCCAGCTCGCCGAGATCGCCGGTCAGATGGCCCGGGGCCTCGATATCGGGATGTTCGAGCGCTGGCGCGACATCCAGATCGCCGCCGCCTCGGACAGTCTGCGCGATCCCGGGACCGGGACGGCCGCCAAGCGCGCCGTGATGGAGCGGCTCCAGGCGACCTACCCGGCCTACTCGATCATCGGGCTGATCGACGCCAACGGGCGCTTCTCCGTCACCAGCACCGGCGCCCTGGAGGGCGCCGACGTCTCCGGCCGCGACTATTTCCGCGGCGGCCGCGCGGGCCCCTACGTGGGCGACGTGCACCCGGCCAAGCTCCTCGAGGCGCTGAGGCCCCCGGACGAGGCCGCCGCGCGCGCGGCGTCGCGCGAGCCCCTGCGGCTCCTCGACGTCGCGGCGCCGGTCCGGGCGCCGGACGGCCGCGTCCTCGGGGTGCTGGCCGCCCATCTCGACTGGACCTGGGCGCGCGACATGGCCCGCATCCTCGAGGCTGGCCTCCGGGGCCACCGCCAGGGTGCCGAGATCCTGATCCTGTCCCGCGACGGCACCGTGCTCCTCGGGCCGCCAGCCCTGCAGGGCGCCCCCCTGCCCCGCTCGGTCCTGTCGGGCGGCCGGCCCCTCGATCCGGAGGGCACGAGCCGGGTCGGCCCCTGGCCGGACGGCGCCGCGTATCTCAGCGCCCGGGCGCCCACGGCCGGCCACCGCGACTATCCGGGCCTCGGCTGGCAGGTGGTGGTGCGGCAGACGGCCGACCGGTCCCTGACCTCGGTGGCGGCCCTGCGCGGGGGCATCCTGGCGGCGGGCAGCGCGGTGGCGCTCGCGGCGGCGCTGCTCGCGTGGCTGCTCGCCGGCCTGATCGCCCGCCCCCTGCTGGATCTGGCGGTCGCCGCCGAGACCCTGGGCCGCGATCAGCCCCTGCCGACGCTGCCCCGCTCCCTCGTGCGCGAGGGCGCGACGATCGCCGACGCCCTCGCGGCGGCGGCGGACGAGCGGGCCCGGCGCGCCGAGACCCACCGGCTGCTGATCGATGAACTCAATCACCGGGTGAAGAATACCCTCGCCACCGTGCAGGCGATGGCGGCGCAGAGCCTGAAGAATCTCGGCGCGGGCGCGGCGGCCGGGCGCGACGCCTTCGAGGCGCGGCTCCTCGCCCTGTCGTGCGCCCACGACATCCTGACCCGCGAGAGCTGGGCGAGCGCGGATCTGCGCGGCATCGCCGCCCAGGCGGTGCGGCCCTTCCTCGTTCCGGACCCCGCGGGCGGCGATCCGTCGAACCGGGATTCTTCCGGTCGGGATTCTTCCGGTCGGGACAC
This sequence comes from Methylobacterium sp. A52T, assembly GCF_053346095.1. Taxonomy (NCBI): domain Bacteria; kingdom Pseudomonadati; phylum Pseudomonadota; class Alphaproteobacteria; order Hyphomicrobiales; family Methylobacteriaceae; genus Methylobacterium; species Methylobacterium sp. A52T. Next base: position 41,300 of record NZ_JBKFBI010000033.1, read on the forward strand.
GGCGGACCGGGACGCTCCGGGTGCGAACACCCCGCGCATCACCCTGGCCGGCCCCGACCTGCGGCTGCCGCCCGAGGGCGCCCTCGCGCTCACGATGATCCTGCACGAATTGTGCACCAACGCGGTCAAGCACGGCGCCCTGTCGGTTCCGGGCGGGCGGGCCGCGCTGGCCTGGACGGTGGAGACGGGTCCGGACACCGAGACCCTGCGGCTGACCTGGCGCGAGTGCGGCGGCCCGCCGGTCGTCTCCCCGTCGCGGAAGGGGTTCGGCACCCGCCTGCTCGAGCGGGGCCTCGCCGGAGGCAGGACCGCCAGCCTCACCTACGAGGCCGGCGGCCTCGTCTACGTGGCGGCCAATCCCCTGCCCGCGGCGCGTCCGCACACCGGACGGGCCTGACCCCGCTCCGGCCCGGGCGACCGTCGTCCCGACCGCACCCGACAGCGCGCGCATCCGCGGTGCGAGGGCGGCCGCGCGGCCCTGCCCGCCGCGGCCCCGCTCCTGAAGGACACGCTCCGCGCCGTCGGCGCCAGATCTGTCCTTAATCCCGTCCCCTCTCTCAAGATGGACAAAGACGTGCGCGGACGCACACGATAGTACTTACGCGAAGGATTAAAGACTTCATCGATACAATGTGCCGATGCGCACACGCTATTCCGAAAATGTAGACTAGGGTCGACCTATCGGCAGGGATGCGGTGTCCCTCGCCACAAGTCGAACAGCGAGGAAACGTCATGATCCAGTCCCGCACCCAGTCCCGACATCTCCCGGTTCGCGGCCACGCGGCCGGTCCCGCCTTCGGCCTGGCCCTCGGCCTCGTGGTCGGAATCCTCGGAGCCCCCCTGGCGGCGCAGGCGGGCGAAGGCGGCGGCGGGAGCCGGCAGGCCGCCGGCGGCGGCCACATGAGCTCCTACATCAACGACCCCCACCACGACCCGCGCTCGCTGCACTCGCAGCGCTCCGGGTCCGGGCAGCTCCTCGGGGCGCCGATGATTCACGACAGGGCCGGGGCCACCGTGGCGCGCGGCCAGGTCGTCGACCCGCACTGGGCCTCCGGAACCGCAGAGCGCCGCCGGATCCGTCGCTGAGACTTCGGAGGCCGGGCCTCCGACGCGACACCCGACACGACACGCGACTCGACACCCGACACCGTGACCCGCCGCCCGGCCCCTCCGGCCGGGCGGAGCCGACGGGAGACCGCTCCGCGCTCCCGTCCCGCGCCGCCGTCCGGCAGGCGCGCTCCGGCGCATCGCCCTTCCTCGCTCTCGCCTTCCGGTTCTCCCAGCCTCAGGGACCCTTCATGAACAACCTCATCCAGGGCATCGCCAGCTTCCAGGGCAGCGTCTTCCCCGGCCAGCGGCAGATGTACCAGCAGCTGGTGCGCGACGGTCAGCACCCGAGCGCGCTGATCATCGCCTGTGCGGATTCCAGGGTCTCGCCCGAGCACATCACCCAGGCGGGACCCGGAGACCTGTTCGTCTGCCGCAACGCCGGCAACATCGTGCCCCCGGCCTCCGACGTGGTCGGCGGCGTCTCCTCGGCGATCGAGTACGCCGTGGTGGCCCTCGGTGTGCGCGACATCGTGGTCTGCGGCCACTCGGATTGCGGCGCCATGAAGGGGCTGATGAACCGGGACCTGCTCAAGCGGATGCCCAGCGTCGCGGCCTGGCTGCGCCACGCCGAGGCCGCCGAGCGGATCGTCTGCGAGGCCTATCCCGAGGGGATGGACGCCCAGGCCCGCCACCACGCCCTGGCCCTGGAGAACGTGGTGGTCCAGCTCGCCAACCTGCGCACCCATCCGAGCGTCGCCGCCGCCCTGGCCAAGGGCTCCCTGCGGCTGCACGGCTGGTTCTTCGAGATCGAGACCGGTGCCCTCCTGGCCTACGACGGCGCGAGCGGGCAATTCCGGCCGATCGCCGGGGCCGACATGCCCGTGGCGCAGGATTCCTCCGCCAGCAGCCGCCTGCAGGCGGCCTGACCATGCGCCCCCCCGGCCGCCTGACCACGAGCCTGCAGAGCGCCCTCGCCCCGGACGGCGCCGTCCGGGCGAGCCTCGCCCGGGACCTGCCCGCCTCCGTGGTGGTCTTCCTGGTGGCGCTGCCCCTGTGCATGGGCATCGCCATCGCGTCCGGCGTGCCGCCGGAGCGCGGCCTCATCACCGGCATCGTCGGCGGCATCGTGGTCGGCCTCCTCGCCGGCTCGCCGCTCCAGGTCAGCGGGCCCGCCGCCGGGCTCGCCGTGATCGTCTACGGGTTCGTGCAGGCGCACGGTCTCGACGCCCTGGGTCCCGTCCTGGTGGTGGCGGGCCTCGTCCAGCTCGTCGCCGGCGCCCTGCGGGTCGGCGGCTGGTTCCGGGCGATCTCGCCGGCCGTGGTGCACGGCATGCTGGCCGGCATCGGGATCCTGATCGTGCTGGCCCAGATCCACGTCCTGACCGACGCCCTCCCCCGGGCGAGCGGCCTCGACAACCTCGTGGCGATCCCGGCCGCGTTCTTCAACTTCGTCAGCGGCACGGGCGACCGCACCGGAGCCGTGATCGTCGGCGGGATCACCATCGCGGCGATGATCGCCTGGGAGCGGCTGCGCCCGGCGCGGCTCCGGCTCCTGCCCGGGGCGCTCATCGGCGTGCTGGCGGGCAGCCTCGTGGCGGGATTCGGGGATCTCGCCGTCAAGCGCGTGGCGGTGCCGGAGGCCCTGTTCTCCGGCCTCGCCCTGCCGGCGGCCGAATCCTGGGCGCGCCTCGCCGAGGCCGAGATCCTGATCATGGCCCTGGTGATCGCGGTGATCGCCAGCGCCGAGAGCCTGCTCTCGGCGGCCGCCGTCGACCGGATGCACGACGGTCCCCGCACCCAGTTCAACCGGGAACTCGGCGCGCAGGGCATCGGCAACCTGATCTGCGGGCTCGTCGGCGCGCTGCCGATGACCGGGGTGATCGTGCGCTCCTCGGCCAACGTGCAGGCGGGCGCCGTGAGCCGCGCCGCCACGGTGATGCACGGGACCTGGATCCTGGCGTTCCTGCTCGCGCTGCCCTGGCTGCTGGCCCTGGTGCCGACCGCGAGCCTCGCCGGCATCCTGGTGGTCACCGGCTGGCGGCTGGCGAGCCCGGCCCACGCCCTGCACCTGCAGGCCCGCTACGGCTGGCTGACCGCGGCGATCTGGCTCGCCACGATGGCCACCGTGGTGGCGGTGGACCTGCTCACCGGGGTGCTCACCGGCCTCGCCCTGAGCCTGATCCAGGCCCTGCCGAGCCTGCGCAAGGGACGGCTCCGGATCGAGCACGCGGCGGCCCCCGAAGTGCCCGGCGTGCCGGAGCTGCGCCTGTCGGGGGCGGCGACCTTCCTGCAGCTGCCGAGCCTCACGGCGGCCCTGGAGCGGACCCCCGCGGGCGGCGAGGTCCGCCTCGCCACCGACAACCTCGCGGCCATCGACCACACCTGCCTGGAGATGATCGGCGACTGGGCGAGCCGGCGCAGCGCCGGCGGCAGCCGGATCGCGGTGGTGGGCGGGTCGGGTGTCCCGCACGACCGGCTCGCCGCCGCGGTTGCGGCCCCGGCGCACTGAGGGCCCTGGCGCCCTCCGCCGGCGGCGAGACCCGTCGGGCGGAGGGCGCGCCGCACCCGGACCGGTTCGCGGAGACACGGCCCGAAACGACGGCGCGGAGCCGTTCCCGGCGCGATCGGGAGCGGCTCCGCGCCGCGTCCGCACCCGGTCGCCGGGCCTCCATTCCCGGACGACGGCGGCCCGCCGCGCGGCCCGTCAAGGCTGTCCGCCTCCGGGCAGGCGGCGATCTTCAAAACCGGTTAATCCTGAATCTTCGCGCCCCTTTAACGAGCGGGCGGTCAGACTCAGCCTCACGGCAGGTCCGGCCCGCGGGACCGGCCGGCGGAATGGTTCTCGTCAGGAGCTTCGTCGATGATCAGGTTCCTCGCGGCCTCGGCCGCCTGCCTGGTCCTGTGCGGCGCCGCGGCGGCGCAGGACATGCCCGGCCTCGCGACCCTGAGCCCGCCCGACCCGGTGCAGCCGGTGGCGGCGAGCCCCGCGCTCCCGGCACCGGACGGCGTGATCGCGCCCGGCCGGGTGCCCCTCGGCAGCCTCCCGCTCCGCGGCACCGCCGCCGACCCCGCGCAGACGACCGCCAGCCTGAAGGTCCCGGCGACCGGCCCCGGCGCGTCCAAGCCCTGGTGCGCGCAGGAGCGCCGGATCGGCACCGGTCAGGGCTTCTGCCTGGTCAACTGAGCGGTCCCTGCGGGGCCCGGCGCGGGGATCAGGAGGCCGCGTAGACCGTGACCTCGTCGAAAATTCCGCCCTCGGGCGCGTCGTCGAAGGACGCCACGAGAAGCACCAGCACGGCCGCGCCGACCGCCGTGACGGCGAGGAGCCGCGTGATCCGATCGGCGTGGGCGCGGGCGGCGTGGATCAGCGCGCAGCCGAGCACGAAGGCGCAGACCTGCGTGACCGGCGCGGCGAGCGCCGCCGTCATCGCGCCCGCCCGATCATCCGATCACGTCCGATCCTGTCCATGCACGCCCTCCCCGGCCGGGACGCCGTCTCCCGGCGCGCATCCAAGCGGATCGGCGGTCACGGCGCGCCCCCAAAATGGGGGAGACGGCGGCGGAGTCCGGCCACACGTCTTCGTGACCGACGCCCCTCAGGCGGGGTCCGGCCCCGGCCAGCCCGGAGTGGATGCCGGCGTGGATGCGGGGGTCGATGCCAGGGCGTAGGTGGCCTCGGCGACCCGGTTCAGGAGGCCGCCCGGCCCGGACCGCTTCCACAGCCGCGTGTTGAGGGCCGCCACCGGATCCCGGCCGGGAAGGGTGAAGCCCTGCCCGGCGAGCACCTCCAGGATCTCGGCCGCGTGCAGCGGCCGGCCCGCCCGCGCGATCGCCGCGCAGGCCGGCCGCCCCCCCGCCCCGCCGGAGCGGGGGGGGCCG
>NZ_JBKFBI010000034.1:0-45461 GCF_053346095.1 Methylobacterium sp. A52T
GGCTGCGCGCGCATGCCCAGCGCGCCGGCGAGGCGCCGGACCGGGCCGAGGGCGGCCGTCAGTCCCCGCGGCGCGGCCCCGCGGGGCGCGCGCGGCCGGCGCCGGTCGGCGTCGGGCACCGGCTCGACCGGCAGGTACAGCGTGTCGAAGAAGGACATCTCGAGCAGCACGGCACCGTCGTCGCCGGTGATCACCATCGCGGCCTCCATGAGGCGCGGGTCGCCGCCGTGCTGACGCATCAGCCCCTGCACGATCGTGCGCGCGGTCGACCGGGCGGCCTCGACATCCTCGACCCACTGGGCCGCCGAGGCCGGTAGCGAGGCGTTGCCGAGGCGGATGGTGAAGTGCGCGCGGACCATGGAGCGCTCCTGGGAGGGGACCGGCGGGGCGCCGCCGGCAACGGGTGTCAGGCGGCCTGGGCGTCGTCGACCGCTTCGGCGACGCTCGCGCCGTCGGCCTCGGATCTCTCGGCCGCGGATTTCGGATCGAAGGCGTCCGCGAGCAGGCCGAGGCGCCGCGCCATGTCCCGCACCTCGTTGAGGGCGATCGACTTCTGGCCTTCCTTCACCGCCCGCGTGATGTCGCTGACCTGGGTGGTGGCGATCCGCTTCAGTTCGTCGGCGAGCTGCTGGCTGGTCATCATCGCATCCGGACTCGGCTTGTCGGGCTGAGGCGGGACCGTGGGGCGGCGGGGCTTACCAAGGCGTTTCGCCGGGGATCGACGCCTGTGGACAAGCTTGGGGATCCGCGGCCGGCGCAACCCTGCCGACCGGCCTCTGCGCGGGCTCAATCCTGCAGGTGCCGCGCCGCGATGATCGAGGCGGCCGTGCGGTTCTCCACGCCGAGCTTCGCGTAGATGCTCTCGAGGTGCTTCGTCACGGTCCGGTGGCTGAGCCCGAGGATCTCGCCGATGTCGCGGCTCGACTTGCCCCGGGACAGCCAGAGGAGGACCTCGGCCTCGCGCCCGGTGACCGGCAGGCGCACCCGCAGCCGCTCGACCCCCGCCGACAGCGCGTCGCGCGACAGGCGGAGCAGGATCTCGTCCGGGGTGCGGCCGATGAAGCTCAGGGCGTAGGCGACGCCGTCGCGATCGGTCAGCGCGAGGGGCTGGGCGGCGCCGGCGAGGCACGAGCGCAGCCACTCGCGGGCGCCGGCGGGCAGCGCGGGGGCGCCGGCGGGCACCGCGCCGAGCCCGGCGAGCAGGCGCCCGGCCTGCGGGGTCGACCACAGGATCGTGCCGTCCTCGGCGACCGCGAACAGGGTCCGCCCGGCCGTGTCGAGGGCGGTCCGGGCGCTCTGCGCGGCGCGGGCGCTCGCGAGATGCACGCGGATCCGGGCCAGGATCTCGTCGGGGGCGATGGGCTTCGTGACGTAGTCGATCCCGCCGGCGGAGAGCCCCTTCACGATGTGCTCGGTCTCGCTCAGCCCGGTCATGAAGATCACCGGCACGCCGGCGAGATGCGGCTTGGCCTTGAGCCGGCGGCAGGTCTCGAACCCGTCGAGGCCCGGCATCACCGCGTCGAGGAGGATCACGTCCGGCGTGATCTCGTCCACTAGGCTCAGGGCGAGATCGCCGCCGACCGCGACCAGCACGGTGGCGCCGGACCGCTCGATCGCCTCGGTAAGGAAGCTCAGCGTGTCGGGCGAATCGTCGATCACCAGGACGATGTCCCGGTGCGGCTGGACCTTCGACGCCTCAGTCATGGCGGGCGAGTTCCTGCAGGACCGCGAGGTAGCGGCGAAGGTCGTAGCCCTCGACGAGCCCGCGCATCCGGGCGACGAAAGCGGGCGGCACGGTCGCGTCCTCCTCCATCTGGGTCAGCTTGGCTTCGATGGCGCGGATATGCCCAATCCGGCCGAGGCGCAGGAGCTCGCCGACATGCTCGGGCCCCGGCCCCGGGATGTCCGCCGTGGCCGCGGCCGCCCCGAACCGCGCCGGCGCGGCACCCTCGGTCCATTCGAGGTGCAGGAGCTTGCCGATCCGCTCCATCACGTCGCGCAGGTCGAAGGGCTTGGCGAAGATCGCGTCGTGCGGGGCGTCGTCGCCCCGAATCGGGCTGATCTCGTGGACGTTGGCGGACATCATGGCGATCGGGCCGGTATGCCCGGCCTGCCGCAGGGCCGCCGCCGCCGCCCAGCCGCTCATCCCGGGCATCGCGATGTCGAGGAGGACGAGGTCGACGCCGCCCTGCGCGACCGTCGCGAGGCACTCGGTCCCCGACCCGGCCTCCCGCACGGAGATGCCCTGCGGCTCCAGGATCGCCCGCATCAGCGCGCGGTGGGCGCTGTCGTCGTCGGCGACCAAGACGGTCCGGCGCGCACCCGCGTAGGCCCGCTCCGGCGGTGCGACCGGCGCGGCCGGTGCGATCGGCGCGGGCTGGGCCACGGAGGCCAGCATCAGGCGCAGCCGGGCCTGCGTGCCGCCGCCGGGGGCGGCGGTCACGGTGATCTCGCCGCCCAGCAGCTGCGCCAGCAGGTTGGCGATGGTGAGCCCGAGTCCGGTCCCCGGCGTGCTGCGGGCGGCCGGCGTCGAGCCGCGCTCGAACGGCTCGAAGACCCGCGCGAGGTCCGCCTCCGGGATGCCCGGCCCGGTGTCGCGGATCGTGAACACCGCGATCTGGCTCCGGTAGCTCAGGTCCAGCGAGACGGTGCCGGCTTCCGTGAACTTGATGGCGTTCGACAGGAGGTTGAGCAGCACCTGCCGCAGGCGCTTCTCGTCAGTGGCGACGACCGCCGGCAGGATCTCGGGCCGCGCGAAGCGGAATTCGAGCCCGGCCTCCCGCGCCTGGAGGCGGACCATGTCGACCAGTTGGTCGAGGAAGTCGGTCAGCCGGACCTCGTCGCGGTGGATCTGGAGGCGCCCGGCCTCCATGCGCGAGATGTCGAGGAGGCCGTCGATCAGGCCCGACAAGTGCTGGGCGCTTCGGCGGATCACCCGCAGGCCGTTGACGCGGTGGGCCGGGATCGCCGGGTCGGATTCGAGGAGCTGGGCGTAGCCGAGCACCGTGGAGAGCGGCGTGCGCAGCTCGTGGCTGATCCCGACCACGTAGCGGCTCTTGGCCTGGTTGGCGGCCTCGGCCCGCTCCTTGGCCTCCTGGAGCTTGGCGTCGGTGACCTTATGGGCGGCGATCTCGGCCTGGTAGAGCGCGGTCTGGCGCATCGTCTCGGCCTGGGCGACGCGCCGGCTCTCCTGGGCGAGCACGAACAGCCACGCCACGACGCCGAGGATCACCACCAGGGTGAAGAACACGCTGGTCAGCGCCGTGCGCAGGAACTCGCGATTCTCCGGGTGGGCGATCGTCGCGCCCGCGTGCACGATGCCGAGGATCAGACCGATCACCGCGCAGAGCGTCAGCATCACCGCGAGGTAGCGGCCCAGCGGCGCGCCGATCCAGGCGGCGGTGCGGCCCGGCAGGATCCGCGCGACGGCAGCCTGCGCCTGCACCTCCAGGCGCCCGTGGGGCTTGCACAGGTCGCTGCAGCGGGCGTCGAGCGAGCAGCAGAGGGAGCAGATCGGCGCGTCGTAGGCCGGGCAATGGGCCATGTCCTCGCCCTCGAAGGGCAGCTCGCAGACCCGGCAGACCACCTCGGCCGCGCCCCAATCCCGCTTCGGCGTCCGGGCGAGGTACCAGCGTCCGGCGGTGACCCAAGCGATCGCCGGGGCGGCGCAGAACGCGATGGCGAGGGTGAGAAGCGGCGCGAAAGGCTGCAGGGTCGCGCCGAGCCAGCCGACATAGGCCGCGCCCCCGGCCGCGAGGGATAGCGCCATGGCGCCGGTCCCCACGGGGTTCACCGCGTAGAGATGGGCGCGCTTGAACTCGATGCCCGAGGGCGAGAGGCCGAGCGGCTTGTTGACCGCGAGGTCGGCGGCCAGCGCCCCGACCCAGGCCGAGACCACGGAGGCGTAGAGCGGCAGCGTGCTCTCGATGGTCTTGTCGATGCCGAGCTCCATCAGGAGCACCGCGATGGCGACGTTGAACACGAGCCAGACCACCCGCCCCGGATGGCTGTGCGTCAGGCGGGAGAAGAAGTTCGACCACGCGATCGAGCCGGCATAGGCGTTGGTCAGGTTGATCTTGAGCTGCGACACGAGGACGAACAGCCCGGTGAGCAGCAGCGCCGCCCGGCTCCCCTCCCCCGTCAGGTAGCCGAAGGCCACCGCGTACATGCGGGTCGGCTCGGCGGCGTGCTCGGCCGGGACGCCGTGGCCCAGCGCCAGCACCGCCAGCGCGGCGCCGAGCAGGATCTTCAGCATCCCGGGCAGGATCCAGCCGGCGCCGCCCGACAGGACGGCGAGCCACCAGCGGCGGTCGCGCGGGCCCCGCGGCTCCGGCACGAAGCGCAGGAAGTCGACCTGCTCGCCGACCTGGGCGAGCAGCGCCAGCAGGACGCCGGTGGCGAGGCCGAAGCGCGCGAGATCGAAGCCGCTCCCGCCGCCGTCGAGGCCCGGATAGCCGGCGAGCGCCCGCAGCGGCCCCGCGCCCTGCGCCGCCACGAAGATCAGCGGCAGCAGGCTCAACCCGATCCAGATCGGCTGCGTCCAGATCTGGAACCGGCTGATCAGCCGGATCCCGTAGACGACGAGGGGAATCACCGCCCCGGCGCAGAGCAGGTAGCCGACGCCGAGCGGCAGCCCGAAGCAGAGCTGCAGCGCCAGAGCCATGATCGCCGCCTCGATGGCGAAGAACAGGAAGGTGAAGCTCGCGTAGATCAGCGAGGTGACGGTCGAGCCGAGATAGCCGAAGCCGGCGCCCCGGGTGAGCAGGTCCATGTCGACGCCGTAGCGGGCGGCGTAGACCGTGATCGGCGCCGCCGTGGCGAAAATGATCAGGCCGACGACCAGCACGGCCGCCACCGTGTTGGGAAATCCCGCTGTGAGCGCCAGCGTCCCGCCGATCGCCTCCAGCGCGAGGAACGAGATCGAGCCGAGGGCCGTCTGCGCCACCTCGAGGCTCGACCAGCGCCGCGCCTTCTTGGCGGTGAAGCGGAGGGCGTAATCCTCCAGCGTCTCGTCGGCGACGAAGCGGTTGTAGTCCCGGCGGATGGGGATGATGCGCTGCGGACCGCTCATCGGGCCCCGGCCGGGGCGATCCGGCCGCCACGCCCGGGCTGCGTCGCGCACGGGCGGCCGCGCGACGCGCGCGCGCGCGAAAGACCGGGCACCGGAGCGGTGCTCCCACTATTCGCGCTCTCAGCCACCCCGACCTCAAAGTATTCCGCCGCGATGGTGCGGCGCATGCAAGACCACGGCCATACGCAAAATCGCGTATAGGCCGCACCGCAACCCAGGACCTAGCCTGCGCTCGTCGATCCGGGCTGCCTCTCAAGGCCCGGACGCGAACAGGGTCAGGCACATGGCAGACGACACCGAGACCGGCGCCGATCACGGCTTGCGCTCCCCGCTGCGGCGCAGGCTGCTGATGGGATTGGCCGGCGCCCCGGCGCTGGCGCTGTTGCCGCGCACCGCCTGGGCGGCGCCGCCGAACTCGGCGGTCAACACCACGGGCCTCGCGGTGACCGACAGCGAGGTGACGGTCGGCATCCTGCACTCGGTCACCGGCACGATGGCGATCTCGGAGACGGGCGCGCAGGAAGCGGAGAAGCTCGCGATCCAGCAGATCAACGACGCCGGCGGCGTGCTCGGCCGCAAGATCAAGATCATCCAGGAGGACGGCGCCTCCGACTGGCCGACCTTCGCCGAGAAGGCCAAGAAGCTCCTCGTCAACGACCATTGCGCCGCCGTGATGGGCTGCTGGACCTCGGCCTCGCGCAAGGCAGTGCTGCCGGTCTTCGAGCAGTACAACGGCCTGCTGTACTACCCGACCTTCTACGAGGGCCTGGAGCAGTCCAAGAACGTCTTCTACACCGGCCAGGAGGCCACGCAGCAGATCCTCGCCGGCCTCGACTGGGTCCACAAGGAGAAGGGCGGCGACAGCTTCTACTTCATCGGCTCCGACTACATCTGGCCGCGCACCTCCAACAAGATCGCCCGCAAGCACGTGGAGAACGTGCTCAAGGGCAAGGTCGTCGGCGAGGAGTACTTCCCGCTCGGGCACACGCAATTCAACTCGGTCATCAACAAGATCAAGCTGACCAAGCCGAAGGTGATCTTCGCCGACGTGGTCGGCGGCTCGAACGTGGCGTTCTACAAGCAGCTCAAGGCGGCGGGCATCGACCTGTCGAAGCAGGTGCTGATGACGATCTCGGTGACCGAGGACGAGATCGACGGCATCGGCGGCGAGAACATCGCCGGGGCCTACGCCTGCATGAAGTACTTCGAGTCGATCCAGAACGAGAACAACAAGGCGTTCGTGGCCGCGTTCAAGAAGATGTGGGGCGAGAAGACGGTCATCGGCGACGTGACCCAGGCGGCCTATCTCGGCCCGTTCCTGTGGAAGATGGCCTGCGAGAAGGCCGGCTCGTTCGACGTCGACAAGGTCGTGGCGGCCTCGCCCGGGATCGAGTTCAAGGGCGCGCCGGAAGGCTACGTGAAGATCGACGAGAACCACCACCTCTGGTCGAAGACGCGAGTCGGCCGGGCCAAGCCCGACGGCCAATTCGAGATCGTCTACACCAGTCCCGAGCTGATCAAGCCGGATCCGTTCCCCAAGGGGTACCAGTAATCCGTTGTCCGGAGGGGTGAAATCACCCCTCCCCGTCATCGCGAGCGAAGCGAAGCGACCCAGGGCAGCGGGACTTACCGAGACGTCGCGCGTCCCTGGCTCGCTTCGCTCCGCTCGCGAAGACGGCCCGGCCCGAAGGCCGTGACGAGCCGGCACCAATCGAACTCGCTTTGCGGAAGACCAAGACATGCTCGGCGACTACTCCCTCGGCGACCTCGGCGCGATCTTCGCCATGCAGGGCTTCGCCGGCCTGATCCTGTTCTCCGTCTACCTGCTGATGGCGCTTGGGCTCGCGATCATCTTCGGCCAGATGGGCGTGATCAACATGGCCCACGGGGAGTTCATGATCCTCGGCGCCTACGTCACCTATCTCTGCTCGACCTTCTTCCAGACCTACCTGCCGGCGCTCTTCCCGATCTACTTCTTCATCGCGATGGGATTGGCGTTCCTCGCCTCCGGCGCTCTGGGCATGCTGGTGGAATGGGGCCTGATCCGGTTCCTCTATAAGCGCCCGCTCGACACCTTGCTCGCCACCTGGGGCCTGTCGCTGATCCTCCAGCAGGCCTACCGGTCGATCTTCGGCGCCCGCGAGGTCGGCGTCGAATTGCCGTCCTGGCTGATCGGCTCGGTGCAGGTCACCGACACGATCGAGATCCCGATCAACGGCCTGTTCGTCATGGCCGTCACCATCCTGATCACGGTCAGCGTCGCGCTGCTGATCTTCCGCTCGCGCTTCGGCCAGCAGGTCCGCGCCGTGATGTCGAACCGCGCCATGGCGGGGGCAGTCGGCATCGATACCGAGAAGGTCGATCGCTACACGTTCGGCCTCGGCTGCGGCATCGCGGGCATCGCCGGCTCCGCCTTCACGATGATCGGCTCGACCGGGCCGACCTCGGGCCAGCTCTACATCGTCGACACCTTCCTGATCGTCGTGTTCGGCGGCGCCGCGAGCCTGCTCGGCACCATCGCGTCGGCCTTCTCGATCTCCCAGACGCAGTCGACCCTGGAGTTCTTCCTCTCCGGCTCGATGGCCAAGGTCATCACCCTGCTCGCGGTGGTCGGCATCCTGATGCTGAGGCCGCAGGGCCTCTTCACCCTCAAGGTCCGGCGCTGAGGATTTTCGACCATGACGAACCCGGTCCAGACCCTCACCAAATCCGTCTCCGTCAACGACAACCCGTTCATGAAGCCGGTGGAGTGGCTGAGCCTCTTCCTCCTGGCCGGGGTGATCCTGGTCGTCCTGCCGCTGGTGCTCGACAGCTTCCGCCTCAACCTCGTCGGCAAGTACCTCACCTACGCGTTCGTCGCCCTCGGACTGGTGATCTGCTGGGGCTACGCGGGCATCCTCTCCCTCGGCCAGGGCGTCTTTTTCGGATTGGGCGGCTACTGCATGGCGATGTACTTGAAGCTGGAAGCTTCGAGCATCGAGAATACGAAGATCCAGTCCACGCCCGGCATCCCGGACTTCATGGACTGGAACCAGATCACCGCGCTCCCCTGGTTCTGGCAGCCGTTCAAGAGCCTGCCGCTGACACTGATCCTGGCGGTGGCCGTCCCGGTCCTGTTCGCGATGCTGATCTCCTTCGCGATGTTCAAGCGCCGGGTCGGCGGCACCTACTTCGCCATCATCACCCAGGCGATCGCCGCGATCCTGACAATCCTGATCGTCGGCCAGCAGGGCTACACCGGCGGCATCAACGGCATCACCGACCTGCGCACCCTCCACGGCTGGGACATCCGCACCGACTCGGCGAAGTTCATCCTGTACTTCGTCAACGGCGGCCTGCTGATCGCCTGCATCCTGGCGGCGCAGTACGTGAAGAAGTCGAAGCTCGGTCGCATCCTCGTCGCCATGCGCGACAAGGAGGACCGGGTCCGGTTCTCCGGCTACTCGGTGGCGGGCTTCAAGGTCTTCGCCTTCTGCTTCGCCGCCGGACTGGCGGCGATCGGCGGCGCGATGTTCACCCTGCAGGTCGGGTTCATGTCGCCCTCCTTCGTGGGCATCGTCCCCTCGATCGAGATGGTGATCTACGCCGCGGTCGGCGGGCGCCTGTCGCTGTTCGGCGCCGTCTGGGGCACGCTGCTCGTCAACTGGGCCAAGACCAGCTTCTCGGAGAGCTTCCCCGACCTCTGGCTGTTCGGCCTCGGCGCCCTGTTCATCGCGGTGGTGCTGGCCTTCCCCAACGGTCTCGCGGGCATCTGGCGCGAGCACATCGAGCCCCGCCTCACCCGCCGCGCCAAGAGCCTGCAGGCGCCCGCGCCCGCCATCGCCCCGCCCCACGGCGCCCCGGCCGAGTGAGCATGCCATGAACGCCGCGATCCTCTCCTCCCCCGTGGTCGGCGCCGAGTCCGCCCCGCCCGATTACCTCCTCGCCGTCGAGGCGCTCACGGTCTCGTTCGACGGGTTCACGGCGGTGAACGACGTGTCGTTCTACGTCGATCCGGACGAGATCCGGGTGATCATCGGCCCGAACGGCGCCGGCAAGACCACGGTCCTCGACCTGATCTGCGGGCGTACCAAGGCCAGCGCCGGCTCGATCAAGTACAAGGGCCAGGAGCTGACCAAGCTCTCCGAGAGCGCGATCGTGCAGGCCGGCGTCGGCCGCAAGTTCCAGACGCCGTCGATCTACGACGACCTGACGGTGTTCGAGAACCTGGAGATCTCGTTCCCCCGCGGCCGTTCGGTGTTCGGCGCCCTCACGTTCAAGCGGGACGCGGAGGTCCGCGACCGCATCCACGCCATCGCCGAGACGATCTTCCTGAAGGACCAGCTCAGGGAGCGGGCCGAGTTCCTGAGCCACGGCCAGAAGCAGTGGCTGGAGATCGGCATGCTGCTGATCCAGGACCCGGAGCTGCTGATGCTCGACGAGCCGGTGGCCGGAATGAGCGTCGGCGAGCGGATCAAGACCGCCGAACTGCTCAACCAGATCATCAAGGGCCGCTCGGTGCTGGTGATCGAGCACGACATGAAGTTCGTCGAGGACATCGCCCACCGGGTGACCGTCCTGCACCAGGGCAAGGTGCTCTCCGAAGGTTCGATGGAGCGGGTCAAGAACGACCCGAAGGTCATCGAAGTGTACCTGGGACATTGACGATGGCGTCGCTCCAGACTGCGCACATCCCCGGCGTCCAGGCGCCCCCGCTGACCGCGGCCCCGTCCGCGACGCCGGCCCTTGGCGTCGACGACCTGCACGCCGCCTACGGACAGAGCGAGGTCCTGCACGGGCTGACCTTCTCGGTGGCCCCCGGCGAGATCGTCGCCGTGATGGGCCGCAACGGCATGGGCAAGACCACGCTCATGAAGACCCTGATGGGCCTCGTGCCCGTCAAGGCCGGGTCGATCCAGGTCGAGGGTGCTGATGTCGCCGGCCTCAAGAGCCACGCCCGGGTCGCCAAGGGCCTCGCCTACGTTCCGCAGGGACGGATGATCTTCTCGACCATGACGGTCCAGGAGAACATCGAGACCGGCCTGACGGTCACGGGCGCCCGCAAGGTCCCGCAGGACCTCTACGACATGTTCCCGGTGCTCCTGGAGATGAAGGGCAGGCGCGGCGGCAACCTCTCGGGCGGGCAGCAGCAGCAGCTCGCCATCGCCCGGGCCCTGGCGAGCCGGCCGACGGTCCTGCTCCTCGACGAGCCGACCGAGGGCATCCAGCCCTCGATCATCCGCGAGATGGGCCGGACACTGAAGGCGATCCGCGACGCGCGCGGCCTCTCCATCGTCGTGTCCGAGCAGGTCCTGAGCTTCGCCCTCGACGTCGCCGACCGGGTGATCGTGCTGGAGAACGGCGCCATCGTCCACGAAGCCCCGCGCGACGGGATCGACGAGGCGGCGGTGGCCCGGTTCCTGTCGGTCTAGGAGCACAGCATGGCCGATCACGAGATCTTCGAACTCGGCGACTTCGTGCTCCAGTGCGGCATGACGCTGCGCGCGGCCAAGCTCGCCTTCAAGACGTTCGGGACTTTGAGCCCAGCCAAGGACAACGCCATCGTCTATCCGACGTGGTACTCGGGCCAGCACACAGAGAATGAGTGGCTGATCGGCCCCGGCAAGGCGCTCGACCCGGCCAAGTACTTCATCATCATCCCGAACATGTTCGGCAACGGGCTGTCGTCCTCGCCGAGCAACACGCCCGCGCCCTGGAACGGGCCGCGCTTCCCCAACGTCACAGCCTACGACAACGTCCGCGCCCAGCACCGCCTCGTCACCGAGCATTTCGGCATCGAGAAGCTGGTCCTGGTCACCGGCTGGTCGATGGGGGCGCTCCAGACCTACCACTGGGCGTCGATGTACCCCGACATGGTGCCGAGGATCCTGCCGTTTCAGGGCTCGGCCAAGTGCTCCCGGCACAATTACGTCTTCCTGGAGGGCGCCAAGGCGGCGCTGCAGGCCGACGCCGCCTGGGCCGAGGGCTGGTACACGAGCCCGCCGACGCGGGGCCTGCGCGCCTTCGGCCGGGTCTACGCCGGCTGGGGCCTGTCGCAGACCTTCTACCGGCTCGAGGCCGACATCACCCACATGGGCTACGCCTCGCTGGAGGATTTCCTGATCGGGTTCTGGGAAGGCCTGTTCTACGAGCGCGACGCCAACAACCTGCTCGCCATGCTGTGGACGTGGCAGCACGGCGACATTAGCGCCAACGACACCTTCAAGGGCGACTTCAAGGCCGCGCTCGGCGCCATCCGCGCCAAGGCGATCCTGATGCCCGCCTCGACCGACCTGTATTTCCCGCCCGAGGACAACGCCATCGAGGCGGCCGCCATGCCGAACGCGGAGCTGCGCGTGATCGACACGTGGTGGGGCCACTTCGCGGGCGGGCCCGGCACCAGCCCGGATGACATCAAGGTCCTCGACGACGCGCTGAAAGAGCTGCTCGCGAGCGGGTGAGAGACGCGCAACGGCGCGCGGACGGGGCCTGCCCCGGTTAAGTCAGGGAGCTGGAGACACGAGATGCCCGAGACGCTGATCAAGGTCGATCTCACGCAATCGGCCTACGACAACGACATGGTGCACAACCGCTGGCACCCCGACATCCCGATGGTGGCGTACGTGAAGCCGGGCGCGGACTTCATCGTCGAGACCTACGACTGGACCGGCGGCTTCATCAAGAACAACGATTCCGCCGACGACGTGCGCGACATCGACCTGTCGATCGTGCACTTCCTCTCGGGTCCGATCGGCGTCGAGGGCGCCGAGCCCGGCGACCTGCTGGTGGTCGACCTCCTCGACATCGGCGCCAAGCCCGAGAGCCAGTGGGGCTTCAACGGCTTCTTCTCAAAGAAGAACGGCGGCGGCTTCCTCACCGAGCACTTCCCGCAGGCCCAGAAATCGATCTGGGACTTCGAGGGGATGTTCACCAAGTCGCGCCACGTCCCGGGCGTGCGCTTCCCCGGCCTGATCCATCCCGGCCTGATCGGCTGCCTGCCCGATCCCAAGATGCTGGAGACTTGGAACACCCGCGAGAAGGCGCTCTACGACACCGACCCGGAGCGCGTGCCGGCGCTCGCCACCCTGCCCTTCGGGCCGACCGCCCATATGGGCCGCCTGAAGGGCGACGCGAAGGACGCGGCCGCCGCCACCGGCGCCCGCACGGTCCCGCCGCGCGAGCACGGCGGCAATTGCGACATCAAGGACCTGTCGCGCGGCTCGAAGATCTACTTCCCGGTCTACGTCCCCGGCGCCGGCCTCTCCATGGGCGACCTGCATTTCAGCCAGGGCGACGGCGAGATCACCTTCTGCGGCGCCATCGAGATGGCCGGCTGGGTGCATCTCAAGGTCGAGCTGATCAAGGACGGCATGGCCAAGTACGGGATCAAGAATCCGATCTTCAAGCCGTCGCCGATCACGCCGAAATACGACGATCACCTGATCTTCGAAGGCATCTCGGTCGACGAGAGCGGCGGCCAGCACTACCTCGACGTCCATATCGCCTACCGGCAGGCCTGCCTGAACGCGATCGAGTACCTGAAGAAGTTCGGCTACTCGGGCGCGCAGGCCTACTCGATCCTCGGCACGGCGCCGGTCCAGGGCCACATCTCGGGCGTCGTCGACATCCCGAACGCCTGCGCGACGCTCTGGATACCGACCAAGATCTTCGAGTTCGACATCAACCCGGGCGCCGACGGACCGACCAAGTTCCTCGACGGCTCGATCCAGATGCCGCTCTCGCCGGATCTGTAATTGATTGTTGGGCGCGTCCGGTCTGACCGGACGCGACCTGCTCCCTCTCCCGTCCGGGAGAGGGGACACGCGCTTGATCCGGCAGCCTTTCTGGAAGCACCCCATGCCCGTCTACGACTACGCCTGCGAGGCCTGCGGCCCCTTCACGGTGATGCGGCCGATGGCGGAGTTCCGCGAGCCGCATGCCTGCCCGGATTGCGGCGGCGCGAGCCCGCGCGCCTTCCTCACCGCGCCGCGCATCGCCGGCATGGATGCGGGCCTCAGGACTGCCCACGCCACCAACGAGCGCAGCCGCCACGCGCCCAGGCGCTCGGGCAGTCACGGGGCCGGCTGCGGCTGCTGCTCACCCAAGAAGGCCGCCGCCCCGGCCGCCGCCAAGAGCTTCCCGAAGGCGCGGCCCTGGATGATCAGCCACTGAGCCGCGCTCAACCGGGGGACGATCAAGGTCAGGAGGACATCACGCCATGATGCACGGAGACATCTCGTCCAGCCAGGACAGCGTCGGCGTCGCCGTCGTAAACTACAAGATGCCGCGCCTGCACACCCGCGCCGAGGTGCTGGAGAACGCCAAGGCGATCAGCAAGATGATCGTCGGCATGAAGACCGGCCTGCCCGGCCTCGACCTCGTGATCTTTCCCGAATACTCGACCCACGGCATCATGTACGACGCCGCCGAGATGTACGAGACCGCCTCGACGGTCCCGGGCGCGGAGACCGAGGTGTTCGCCGCCGCCTGCCGGGAAGCCAAGGTCTGGGGCGTGTTCTCGCTCACCGGCGAGCGCCACGAGGAGCACCCGCACAAGGCGCCTTACAACACCCTGATCCTGATGAACGACCGGGGCGAGATCGTCCAGAAGTACCGCAAGATCATGCCCTGGACCCCGATCGAGGGCTGGTACCCGGGCGACCGCACCTACGTGTCGGACGGGCCGAAGGGGCTGAAGATCAGCCTGATCATCTGCGACGACGGCAACTACCCGGAGATCTGGCGCGACTGCGCCATGCGGGGCGCCGAGCTGATCATCCGCTGCCAGGGCTACATGTACCCGGCGAAGGAGCAGCAGGTCGTCATCTCGAAGGCGATGGCCTTCGCCAACAACACCTACGTGGCGGTCGCCAACGCGGCCGGCTTCGACGGCGTCTACACCTATTTCGGCCACTCCGCGATCATCGGCTTCGACGGCCGCACGCTCGGCGAGTGCGGCGAGGAGGAGATGGGCATCCAGTACGCCGCCCTGTCGAAGTTCCTGATCCGGGATTTCCGCGCCCACGGCCAGTCGGAGAACCACCTCTTCAAGCTGCTGCACCGCGGCTACACGGGCATGATCAACTCGAAGGAGAACCGGCACGGGATGTCGGAATGCCCCTACGACTTCTACCGGCGCTGGATCGAGGATCCCGACGGGACCCGCGACGCCGTCCGGGCCATTACCCGTCAGAGCGTCGGCACGGAGGAATGCCCGATCGAGGGCATCCCCTTCGTGGGCAAGGGCCAGGGTGCGCCCGACCCGGCGCGCTGATCGCCGGGCCGGAGCCGCGGGAGGAGTGGGTCTGGGCCGCTCTATCGATGAGGAGGACCATGGACACGACTCCCCTCGGCCCCACCGCCTTCCGGGCCCCGGCCGTCCTGCTCTCGGGGCCGGTCGACTACGACATGTACAAGGACTTCCGCCGCCAGCTCGACGCGGCGGGGGACCGCGACCTCGTCGTCGTCGAGCTGACGACGCTCGGCGGCGACCCGGAGGTCGCCCGGATGATGGGCGAGGACATCCGCTTCAACAGCGCGATGGACCCGAACCGGCGGTTCGTCTTCCTCGGCAAGGCCGCGATCTACTCGGCCGGCACGACCTTCATGAGCTTCTTCGCCCGGCCCAACCGGTATCTGACCTGCGGGACGCGGCTGATGATCCACGAGCGCAAGATGAACAAGCAGCTCCAGGTCGAGGGACCGCTCACCACCTGCATCGCCTCCGTGAAGGCGACGCTCAACGAGATCCTGTGCTCGATCGAGATCCAGAACGAGGGGTTTGCCAACCTCGTCGCGGGCTCGGACGTCACCCTCGACGAGGTGCTCGAGAAGGCACCGTCGAACTGGTACCTCGAGGCCGAGGAGGCCAAGCGGCGCGGCCTGATCGAGGCGGTGATCAGAGCCGCGTCTTTGCGAACGCAGTGAAGCACCAGGGCAGCAGTACATCTGAGTATGTAGCGTTCCTGGATTGCTTCGCTCCGCTCGCAAAGACGGCATGGCGCCTGCCAAAACCCCTAAGCCTGCGGGTAATCGGCTCCGAGGCTGGTCTCGCGCCATGCCTCGATCTCGGCGAGACGCTGCTTCAGCCGGCTCGTGACTGCGTCGTAGCCCCAGGCGCCGAGGACGAGGTGGCGCGGCGGGTTGTCCATCTCGATCACCCGGATCATCGCCTCGCCGGCCCGCACCGGATCGCCCGCCTGGGTGCCGCTCTTCTCCGACGTGGCCTTGAGTCGCGCGCCGGCGGTCTCGGCGTAGTCGGGAATCGCGTTCGGCGTCTGGATCAGGGAGCGCCCGGCCCAGTCGGTGCGGAACGGGCCCGGCTCGATGCAGGTCACGCGGATCCCGAGCGGTGCCACCTCGGCGGCGAGGGAATCCGAGAACCCTTCGACGGCGTGCTTGGTGGCCGCGTAATAGCCCGAGGCCGGGAAGCCGACGAAGCCCGCCACCGAGGTGATGTTGAGGATGTGGCCGGAGCGCTGCGCCCGCATGACCGGCAGCACGGCGCGGGTCAGCGCGAACAGGCCGAAGACGTTGGCGTCGAACTGGGCGCGGATCTTTTCCTCCTCGCCCTCCTCAATGGCGGATTGGTAGCCGTAGCCGGCATTGTTCACGAGCACGTCGATCCGCCCGAACGTGTCCGCCGCGGCCCTGACGGATCGGGCGATCTGACCGGCCTCGGTCACGTCCAGGGACAGGGCCAGGACCCGGTCCTCGGCGCCCTCGGCCAGGTCGGCAACCTTGGCGCGGTCGCGGGCCGTCACAGCCGCCCGCCAGCCGCGCCCGATGACGAGCCGGGCGAGCTCCCGGCCGAAGCCGGTGGAGCAGCCGGTGATGAACCAGACCGGATTGCTGTTCTGCGTCATGGGAGATCCTGAACTCGCGCGGCGGGGTCAGGGCGTCGCGGCCGGCTCGGTCAGGCGATCGATCGAGAGAAGGTAGGCGATCAGCGCCGTCTGCTCCTCCGGGGAGACGCCCGAGCCCGCATCCGCCCAGAAGGCGTGCCCTCTGGCGGTAACGCGGGCGGTGCGCGCTGTATCCGAGGCCGCGTTGGCGGCGATGACCTTCGCCCGCAGGTCCCGGTCGACCAGGGCGCGCAGGCTGTTGGCCGGATCGGGAGCGATGCCCTTGTACAGGGTGCCGGGCACGCCGAGCTGCGTATCCGCGTCGCGGCCGACCGCCACGCCGGAATCGTGCAGGTACGGCGCCGTCCAGGCGAGGCCCACGAGGTTCGGCACCTTGTAGCCGCCCTCCGTGCCCCCCTGCCCCCAGGCGAGTTGCACCTGGGCGAGGGCGTCGCCCGCGAGCGGCACCGGGACGATCACCGGATCGGCCGGGACCGGGAATGGCGTGTCGGCGGCGAACATCGCCGGCGCCGACAGGCGCGCCTCCATCTTGGCGCCCGCCCGCGCCCGCGTCGGCTCGGTGCCGATCTCGGCCTCCGGGACGACCCGGTGGTTGGTGAGCGCCGGGCCGGAATGGCAGCTGCCGCAGCCGGCCTTCTCGAACACCGCGCGGCCGGCGCGGACGCGGTCGGGATCCTGCCCGGCGGCCGGCGGGTGCAGCAGGTTCTGGAAGGCCGACATGGCGTTGTTGGCGTGGTTGACCGGCTCCCCGGGCACGGACGTGAACAGGCCGTTGTCGGTGACGTAGTTGGTCGCCGGATAGGTCGGCAGGACCGCGTAGCTGTTCAGGCCCGGCGAGGCCGGGGTCGGATCGACGCTGCGCAGCACCTCCGACGGGCTCCGGCCACCGTCGGGCCTGTAGCGGAACGCCTCCGTGGCCGCGCCGCGCAGCACGATCCCGAGATACGTCTCGGGATCCATGCCGAACAGCCAGGACGCGGCGGCGGCGAGCTGGGTCGTGTCGGAATTGGCCGCGTGGACGTTGTTGTTGAGCGAGGACAGGCCCGCGAAGGGCCCGATCGCCTCGCGCCCGCTCCAGCTGTAGGGCTCGCCGTGGGCCGAGAAGCTCGACGGGATCGAGGTCGGGTTGGTGACCCGGTCGGCGGACGAGTCGAAGCTGCCCGGCGGCCAGCTCGCCACCTGAACCTTCGTGGCCGCCTCGACGGTAGCAGCGTCCGGGAGCGCCGGCCCCGTGCCGGTCGAGCCGGTATGCTGCGGATCGGCGGGCGGCTTGGCATCGGCCTCCGGCACGCTGGCGTGCATGAAGTAGGCCGAGGAGTTCTTCGCGAGCGCCATCAGCAGCCCGGCATTGAGGTCGGTGTTGGGCGCGCCCTCCACGACCTTGCCGGTGCCGGGATCGACCGCCGCGTGGCACAGGGCGCAGGTGATCCCCATCCGCAGGTGGCCACGGTCGTAGAAGGTCTTGATCCCGATGATGAAGGCGCCGCCCTTCGGCACGTCGAGCCCGGTCGGGACCAGCTCGCCCGCCCGGTAGACGCGGTCGCCGACGCGCACGTCCCTGGCCATGGCAACTTTGAGATCGGTGGTGCCCTGGCCGCCGAGCTTGGCCACCGCCAGGGCGACCTGCGTGGGAGTCAGGCCGCCGTCGAGCATGCCCATGACGTCGGTGAGGAAGACCTCGTTGCCGAACGTCTCCTGATAGAAGGCCTGCCGGCCGCGCTCGACCATGGCGGGATCGATCGCGACCGCACCGCTCTTCGGCGAGAGCTCCTTCCGTCCGGCCTCGGTGCCGCCGAGCCGGTCGGCCTCGGCACGCGAGACGCGGCGTCCGAGGATGTCGAAGGCGGTCTCGATCGGGTAGCGGTCTGGGTTGAGCAGGTCCGCCCGGTCGGGCATCGGCGCGTAGCTGAAGCGGCCGACGCCCAGGGCGACGCCGGCCGCGACGGTCGCCAGCCCGGCGGTGATCAGGATGCGGCGCGGCCAACCCATGAAACCCGAGCGTCCTTCCCGGCGCCCGCCCGCGGAGCGCGGGACCGGAGGGCCAGGCCTTTAACCGGCGGATAAAGCCAGGGTTCACCCCGCCGGCCGGGACCGGGTGTCGCGTCCCGGCCGGCGCGGATCCTCAGATCTGGACCTGCCCGCCGTCGGCGAACAGCTCGACGCCGTTGACGAAGCTCGCCGCATCGGAAGCGAGAAACAGCACCGCCTGAGCGATCTCCTCGGGCCGGCCGACGCGGCCGGCCGGGATCTGACCCGCGAGATAGTCCTTGGTGGCCGCCGCCTGATCGCCGCCGCCGAAGAGCTCGTCGAGGCCGGCGGTCTCGGTCACGCCCGGGCTGATCGTGTTCACCCGGATGCGCCGGTCCTTCAGGTCGAGGATCCAGTTCCGGGCGAAGTTGCGCACCGCCGCCTTGGTCGCCGAGTAGACGCTGAAAGCGGGCGTGCCCGAACTGCCGGTGGTCGATCCGGTGAGCACGATCGCGGCGCCGTCCCGCAGGAGCGGCAGCGCCTTCTGGACGGTGAAGAGCACGCCCTTCACGTTGGTGTCGAAGATGCTCTGGTAGTGCGCCTCGGTGATCGCCCCGAGCGGCGCGAAGCTGCCGCCGCCGGCATTGGCGAAGACGACGTCGATCTGCGCGTGCTTCTGCTGGACCGCGTCGTACAGGCGGTCGATGTCGGCGAGGTTCGCCATGTCGCCGCGCACGCCGGTGATCCGGCCGCCGATCTGCCTCACCGCCGCGTCGAGCGCCTCCTGCCGGCGGCCGGTGATGAACACCGACGCCCCCTCGGCCACGAAGGCCTGGGCGGCCGCGAGGCCGATGCCGCTTGTGCCGCCGGTCACCACCACGACCTTGTCCTGAAACCTGCCGGTCATCGTCGTTCTCCGCTGTTCGGCACCGTGTGCGCCGCTGGTTGGAGACATGCCGCCGGAACGATGATGCCGGTAGTCGGCGGATGTGGCACTCAGCGTTCGACAGGAGGAACGATGATCCGCGCCGACCTCAACGACTATGTCTACTTCGCCGAGGTCGTCGCACACGGCGGCTTCGCGGCGGCGGGCCGGGCGCTGCACCAGCCGAAATCGAAGCTGAGCCGCCGCATCGCGGCCCTGGAGGCGCGCCTGGGCGCCCGCCTGATCGAGCGGTCGAGCCGGCGCTTCCGCGTGACCGAGGTCGGCCAGGGCTTCTACGAGCGCTGCCGGGCGATGATGCTGGAGGCGGACCGGGCCGAGGCGCTCGTCGCGGAGGCGCAGACCGAGCCGCACGGGCGGATCCGCATGAGCTGTCCCACGGGCCTCACCGACATCGTCGCGGCGCGCGTCCGCGGCTTCCTCGTCCGATACCCCAAGGTGCGGCTGCAGCTGGTCGTGACCGACCGGCCCGTCGACCTGATCGAGGAGCGGATCGACGTGGCGCTGCGGGTCCGACAAGACCTGACGAGCGACGCGTCGCTGACGATGCGCACGCTCGGAACCTCGCGCTGGATCCTGGTCGCCGCGCCGCGGGTCGCGCGCGGCCTCGGCTCCGACATCGCCGCGCTCGGCGCGGTCCCGACCCTCGGCACCCGCGACGATCCCGGCGAGGCGGAGTGGCGGCTGGAGCACCGGGACGGCACGATCTTCACCCTGCGCCACGAGCCGCGCCTGACCTGCGGCGACTTCGCCGCGCTCTGCGACGCGGCGGCCGACGGCCTCGGGGTCGCGTTCCTGCCCGACCATGCCTGCACCGACGCGATCGCGGCCGGCCGGCTCGCGCCGGTCTACCCGGACTGGCAGGGTCAGCCCGGGATCGTGCACATCGTCTTCACGACCCGGCGCGGGCTGCCGCCGGCCGTGCGGGTGCTGATCGACCACCTCGCGGCGACATTCCCGAAGCTGTGAGGCGCGCGCCTTAGTATCCGCGCGCCGCGTCGACGCCGTCCGGCACCTGACCGGTCCGCCGATAGGCCCGCAGGTTGGCCGCCACCGTGGCGGCCGCCGAATCCATGTCGGTCGGCCCCGAGACGTGCGGCAGCACCGTCACGCCGGGATGCGACCACAGCGGCGATTCCGCCGGCAGGGGCTCGACCGCGAAGACGTCGAGCACGGCGTGGGCGAGGTGGCCCTTGTCCAGGGCGGCGATCAGATCCTCGGTGACGACGATCGGTCCGCGAGCGAAGTTGATCAGCGCGGCGCCGGGCTTCAGGGCGGCGAGGCGCTCGGCGTTCACGAGCCCCCGCGTCTCCGGCGTGAGCGGCACGAGGCAGACGAGGATGTCGCACCGGCCGAGCATCGCCGGGAGACCGTCGGCGCCGTGGACCGCCTCGAGGCCCGGCACCGCCTTGGGGCTGCGGCTCCACCCGACGACGCGGAAGCCCGCCCCGGTGAGCCGCTCTGCCGCGGCGGTCCCGAGCGCCCCGAGGCCGAGCAGGCCGACCGTGGTGTCGGTCGGCTTGCGGTAGGCGTGCGGGCGCCAGACCCGGTCCCGCTGCTGGCGGGCGTAGGCCGGCATGTCGCGCTGGAGATAGTAGGTCCAGGCCAGCACGGCCTCGGCCATGGTGCGGGCCATCTCGCGGTCGACCAAGCGGACGATCGGCAGCGGCCGGTCGAAGGCGCCGACGAGCTTCTCCACCCCGGCCCACAGGCTCTGCACCCAGACGAGACCCGGCAGCGCCGCGACCTCGGCCGGATCGGGGTTGGCCACGACGGCGACCCGCGCGGCCGCCCGGGCCGCCTCGTCCATCGCCCGGAACGGGATCAGGCGCTCCTCGGGCATGGCTGCCGCGAGGATCCGCAGGTACTCCGCCTCCTGAGCCGGCCCCTTGCACCCGACCAGGCCGATCGCCTCCGCCATCCGCGTCCTCCGCACCGTACCGCTCCGCCCGTCCACGCGCGGGCGAAGCAGGCGCTGTGCCTGACGGGATCCGGATCGTCGAGATGGGTCGGGCGCCGGCGCGGTCAGCGCGCCTCGATCAGCGCCGGGTAGACGAGGCGGACGTTGCGCCGGTCCTCGGGGATCGCGGTCTCCGGCCGCTTGCGGATGCTGCCGGTCGTCGCCGCCACGACGGGCTCGGTCGGCCGCAGGCGCCAGCGCTCGGCCGCCTGGATGGCGACGCGGGGCTTGGGCCGTTCGAGGTGCCGGTCCGCGCCCTCGGTGGGGGCGGTCGCGAGCCCGCCGAGCGTCATCGCGGCCAGCAGGGCGTAGCGGGGCCAGGATCGGCGAGACCGGGTGGAGCAGGAGAGCATGGGAGGGGCACCGCGTGAACCTCCCTGTTCTGCGCCGCGCCCGTGAAGACGAAATCGAACCGAATCGATTTCCAACCCGTTCCCAACACCTGCCTACAGTCGCGGTAAATGCCCGCTGTCCAGGCACGGTTAAACAGGTGAATCGGGAGGACACGCGGACATGGCGAGCAAGGTCGAGGGGGGATCCGGGACGCCGGAGCGCGCGGAGATCGGCCGCGTGATCGACACCGACATCTCCGCGCGCCTGGACCGGCTGCCCTGGGGCCGCTTCCACGTCCTCGTGATCGTGGCGCTCGGCATCACCTGGGTGCTGGACGGCCTCGAGGTGACGCTCGCCGGTTCCCTCGTGGGCGCGCTGCGCCAGCCGCCGATGTCGTTCTCGGAGTTCGACGTCGGGCTCGCCGCCTCCTGCTACCTCGTGGGCGCCGTGACCGGCGCGATCGGCTTCGGCTGGCTCACCGACCGGATCGGCCGGAAGAAGCTGTTCTTCATCACGCTGGCCCTCTACCTCGTCGCCACGGCGGCCACCGGCCTGTCGTGGAACATCTGGAGCTTCTGCTTCTTCCGCTTCCTCACGGGCGCGGGGATCGGCGGCGAGTACACCGCGATCAACTCGACCATCCAGGAGTTGGTCCCGGCCCGGGTCCGCGGCTGGACCAACCTCGTCATCAACGGCTCGTTCTGGATCGGCGCGGCGCTCGGCTCGTTCATGTCGATCGTGCTCCTGAAGCCGGAGGTGATCGACCCGGCCTGGGGCTGGCGCGTCGCCTTCTTCACCGGCGGCGCCATCGGCCTCGTGATCCTGCTCCTGCGCACCTGGATCCCCGAGAGCCCGCGCTGGCTCGCGACCCACGGCTACGCGGCGGAGGCCGACCGCGTCGTCACCGGCATCGAGAAGCGCTTCACCGACGAGGGCGTGACCCTGCCGCCGGTGGACGAGAGCAAGCGCATGAAGGTCCGCACCCGCGACCACACCCCGCTCTCCGAGGTGTTCAAGGCGCTGTTCGTGACGAGCCGCAAGGAGACCATGGTCGGCCTCGCGCTGATGATCGCGCAGGCCTTCTTCTACAACGCGCTGTTCTTCACCTACGCGCTGGTGCTGGAGCGCTTCTATCAGGTGCCCGGCAACCACGTCGGCTGGTACCTGCTGCCCTTCGCGCTCGGCTCGTTCCTCGGCCCGCTGCTGCTCGGGCGGCTGTTCGACACGATCGGTCGGCGCAAGATGATCGCCTTCACGTACGGCATCTCGGCGCTGCTTCTCGCCGGCGTCGGGCTGCTGTTCCGCCTCGAGATCCTCGGGCCGGTCGGCCAGACCGCGGCCTGGATGGTGGTGTTCTTCTTCGCCTCGGCGGCGGCGAGCTCGGCCTATCTCACGGTCTCCGAGACCTTCCCGCTGGAGATCCGGGCGCTCGCCATCGCGGCCTTCTACGCGGTCGGCACCGGCATCGGCGGCGTCTCGGGCCCGCTCCTGTTCGGCACGCTGGTCGAGACCGGCTCGCGCGACTGGGTGCTGTTCGGCTACGGCCTCGGCGCGGTGCTGATGCTCATCGCGGCGGTCGTGGGAGGCATCTGGGGCACCGCCGCGGAGGGCAAGTCCCTCGAGGAGGTCTCGAAGCCGCTGGCGGCGGCCTGAAGGCGGGCCCGCGGCGACAGCGGGACGCGCGCGGAGCGGAGCCGTCCGGCCTCGCTCCGCACCCGGCCGACGCCGCCGCGGGCGCTCACGCCCCCTTCCGCCACACCTGCCCGTGGTAGACGAACTTGGCGCCCTCGTTCGCCAGGGCCGCCAGGCCCCGGAAAGCGGGGTCGTGGACCGTGATCACGCTGGTCGGGATCCGGCGCATCATGGCGGCGAAGGGCGCCTTCTTCTCGAAGGCGTCGCGGAAGCCGCTCTCCTCGAGCACCTTGAGGATCCGGGGCGCGATCCCGCCGCCGATATAGACCCCGCTCGTCGCCAGGAAGGTCAGCGCGAGGTCGCCGCAGACGCGTCCGAGCACCCGGCCGAACAGCGCGAGCGTCTCCGCGGCGTGCGGATCGGTGGCGTTCAGACCGGCCTCGGTGACCGCGGCCGGCTCGATCTTCTCGTGCGGCTGCCCGGTCCGGACATGGGCGACGGCCGCGTGGAGCCGCGACAGGCCCGGTCCCGACAGCACCGTCTCCACGGTGATCCGGTCCTCGACCCGCTCCAGCGCGTGCCAGACCTTCTCCTCGAAGGCGTCGGCCGGACCGATATCGGTGTGGCCGACCTCGGTGGAGACGATGGCGAGATGCGCCGCATAGGGGACCAGCGCGGCCGCGCCGAAGCCGGTCCCGGGGCCCAGCACCACGCGGGCGCCGCCGGGCACGGGGGGACAGGGCCCGACCGGCGTCAGGTCGTGGGGCTCGATATCGGCGGCGCCGGCCGCCACCGGCACGTAGTCGTTGACCACCGTCGCCGAGGAGAGCCCGAAATCCTCGGCGATGCGCTGGCCCGCGATCTTCCAGTGCGCGTTCGTCAGCTGGATCTCCGGCCCGTCGACCCGGCCGGCGATCGCCAGGATCGCCGAGCGCGGTGCCGGGCCGCCGCCCTTGGTCAGCGACGCCTTGATGGCGCTCGACGGATCGGGATGGTCGGCGGTCGCCTCGTGCGCGAGGAGGCGGGGCTGGTCGCCGGACTTCTCGATCAGACCGAACCGCGCGTTCGTCCCGCCGATGTCGCCGACCAGAACCGGAAACTCGAACATCGCAACTTGCCTCTGCTCTCTGACCCGCCGCGACGGGACTCGCGTCCAGCACGGCTCCGGCGATTCATCGGCCGCGCGACCCCGCGCGGGCAAGTCCCAATCGGCGGCGTCCGCCGCTCAGGATTGCGCGATCGTCTTGTCACGCGGCCGGCCGATCACGCCGAGATGGGTATCGCCGAAGCCGCTGCCGTATTTGAGACCGTATCCGAGGGCGCGGTCGAGGCCGATATGGGCCAGCCAGATGAGCACCGGCCCGACGGCCTCGGGACGGCCTGAAGCGATCGCCAGGGACAGGCCGACGAGCGGCAGCGCGAGCGTGTGGGCCGCGTTGTAGAGCACGGCGCCGACCACGGGACCGGCCGCGTAGCCCAGCATGCTCAGGTCGGGGACGAAGAGCAGCGCCGCGAAGAGCCACCACGACGGCCCGAGCCAACCGTAGGCGAGCAGGGCAGCGACCAGGATGCAGCCCCCCTCCAGCCGCAGCAGCAGGCGCGGCCAGCCCGTGACGGAACGCCCCGACATCGCGACCTCCCCTTATACAGCGCGGCGCGTCAGGCCGGCGGCAGCGCGTCCGGGTCGATCGCGCCACCGGCGGCCCAGTTGCTGAGCAGGGCACGGACGGCGGCGGGGTCGGGCAGGCGCCGCCGGGCGACGGTCTCGCCGTCACCGACGCGCACCGCGACGCCGCCGTCCTCGTTGATCGACGCGAAGGCGATCTCGTCGGTGCGGTCGTCGCCGAAGAAGACGGGGACCCGTCCGGCGTAGGGTGCCTGCGCCATGAAGGCGCGGATCGCGTGGGCCTTGGTGGCCTGCGCCGGGACGATCTCGCCGACCGCCTTGCCGAGTTGCAGGCGGTATTCGGCGCCGAGCGCCTCGGCCGCGCCCTTCACCAGTGTCTCGGCCCGCAGGGCATCGTCCGGGTTCGCGAGCCGCCAGTGGACCGCCACCGAGGCGCCCTTGTCCTCGATCAGGACCTGCGCCAGCGCGGCGGTCTCGGCCTGCAGGCGCGCGACCTGCCGGCGCAGATCCGGATGGTCCTCGGCGCGGCCGCCCGTGAGCGCGCCGGCGACCCGGCGCTCGACGCCGTGGAGACCGGCCGCATCCAACCGGGACGGCGCCAGGAAGCCGTCGATCACCGTGACCGGCCGGCCGGTGACGATGGCGAGGGCGCCGTCGAGGCGCGCCCGGAGCCGCTCCAGATCCTCCACGAGACCGGGCTCGACCCGCACGGCGTCCGGACGCGGCGCGATCTCGGCGAGCGTGCCGTCGAAGTCGAGGAAGAGGGCGATGTCCATCGCGGGCGATCCCGGGCTCGAGTTTCGGCGACGGGCTAGCACGGGCGCGCCGGACGACAAACGCCGGCCGCAGTGCCCTATCTGGATCCGCACCGGCACAGCACGAGGTTCTCCATGCGCGGATCGCCCTTTCGGCCCGTTCCCGATCCCATCGGACCGGGCGAGGAGAGCGTCTGGGACTATCCGCGGCCGCCCCGGCTCGAATCCGTCCCGGACCGGCTGCGGGTCGTGCTCGGCGGCCGCGTCATCGCCGAGACGGGCTCCGGGTTCCGGGTGCTCGAGACCTCGCACCCGCCGACCTACTACCTGCCGCCCGCCGACATCGCGGACGGGACGCTCGTGAACCGGCGGCGCGGCGGGATCTGCGAGTGGAAGGGACAGGCGGTCCTGTTCGACGTGCACGGCGGCGACTGTCTCGTGCCCGGGGCGGCCTGGGCCTACCCGGATCCGACCCCGGATTTCCGCGCGATCGCCGGCTACGTCGCGTTCTACGCCGGCCCGATGGACGCCTGCTTCGTCGGGGCGGAGCCGGTGATGCCGCAACCGGGAAACTTCTACGGCGGCTGGATCACGCCCGGCATCGTCGGTCCGTTCAAGGGCGGTCCCGGGACGATGGGCTGGTGATTTCGTCCCCCGCCCCTTCTACGTTCGCGGAAAGCCACGACGAGGAGACCGCATGAGCGCGCTGACCGAGACCGATCCGACCGGCGCCGGGTTCAGCCCGGAGGGGCTCGCCCGGATCGTGCCGTGGATGGACCGCCTCGTCGGCGACGGCCGGCTGGCCGGCCTGTCGGTCACCGTGGCGCGGCGCGGGCGCATCGCCTTCGCGCGCGCCTGCGGGCAAGCCGACCTCGCCCGGGCAACGCCGTTCACCCTCGACACGGTCACCCGGATCTACTCGATGACCAAGCCGCTGACCTCGGTGGCGGTAATGCAGCTCTACGAGCAGGGCCTGTTCCAGCTCGACGATCCGATCTCCCGGGTCCTGCCCGAGTTCGCCGAGATGCGCGTCGCCGCGGGCGGCAACCGGGCGAAGCTCGAGACCGACCCGGCCCGCCGGGCGATCACCGTGCGGGACCTGCTGACCCACACGGCCGGGCTGACCTACGGCTTCATGGAGGCGACCCTGGTCGACGCGCAGTACCGCGAGCAGGGCGTCGACTTCCTGGCGCGCGAGGGCACCCTCGCCGAGATGACCGCGCGGGTCGCGAAGCTGCCGCTCCTCGCCCAGCCGGGCAGCGCCTGGAACTACAGCGTCGCCACCGACGTGCTCGGCCAGTACGTGGCCGCCCTGACCGGCCGCCCGTTCGCCGACCACCTCCGCGAGGCGGTGATCGGGCCCCTCGGCATGGTCGATACCGACTTCCACGTGCGGTCCGAGCTGATGCCGCGCTTCTGCGCCACCTACGCGTACGACCGCGCGCGGCAGCTGCGCCTGTTCGACGATTCCGTGGACACGGCCTTCGCGCGCCCGCCCGCCATCGCGTCGGGCGGCGGCGGCCTCGTATCGACGGCGGCGGACTATCAGCGCTTCTGCCGGATGATCCTCAACCGGGGCACCCTCGACGGCGCGCGCCTGCTGGGCCGCAAGACGGTCGACCTGATGCTGGCGAACCACCTGCCGGGCGACCTCGCGGCGATGGGCACGCCGCGCTTCGCCGAGACCGCCTACACCGGCATCGGCTTCGGCCTGGGCTTCTCGGTGATGCTCGACCCCGCCCGGGCCCAGATCCTCGGCACGCCCGGCGAGGTCGCCTGGGGCGGCCTCGCCTCGACGGCGTTCTGGATCGACCCGGCCGAGGACCTGTCGGTGGTGCTCATGACGCAGCTCGTCCCGTCCTCGGCCCTGCCGATCCGGCGCGAGCTGCGCGTCCTGACCTACGCGGCCCTGGCCGACTGAGGGCCGGCCACGCGCGGGTCCGCGCCGGTCACTCCTCCTTGGGCGCCTCGGCGGCCGGCTTCTGGGCCGGCTTCGCGCCGGCCTTGGCGGTCGGCTTCGGGGCGGCGGTGGCGTATTCGGGATCGCTGCGCGGACCGTTCGCACCGTTGGTCGGGCCGGGGAGCTGGCCCGGCGCGAGATCGGTCACCTTGGTCCAGGTCTGCGACTTGCACAGGAACGCGATCAGGCAGCCGCGCACCGTCAGCTCGCCGGCCGTCTCGGTCCAGATGGTGACGTCGTAGGACTTGCCGTCCTCGGAATTGTAGATCTTGCCCTCGTAATGGGCGTCGGCATTGGGCTTCAGGCCCAGGATCAGCTGGTGTCCGAGGGACGGCCGGGCCTGCTTCTTGGGATCGGGGTTCTTGAAGTCGATCCGCGGCTCGCCCTTGTCGTTCAGCGGGACCTTCAGCCAGACCACGTATCCGCAGAGCCGGTCACCCGCGGTCCCGCACTTCTCGAGGCGCACGCGCGCGCGGCCGTCCTCGGTGAGATAGGTGCCGCTGGGATCGGTCGGCGTCTTGGCCTGGGCCGTGCCCGCCAGCGCCGAGAGCGCCAGGATCGCGAGCGGCGCAACCCGGCGACCGATCGATGTAAACCGCATACCCGAACTCCCATCCCTCGCGAGTCGTGATGGAGCCTTGACCGCCCGTCCTCGCGTGTGCCGCTTCCGCGCAGGAAGGATCGCTCCCTCCGCGTCATCGCGCCCGCGCCGAGAACCGGACGGCGTGCGCGTCATGCCCGCCCTCTCCCGCGCGAAGTTGTCCGCATCATGACAACTCAGCCGGGGCTCTGGACGGGAATCGACCCGGCGATACTGGGATCGGCGCGCGTTGGACGGTCAGATCCGGGTCGGCGGAAGGCTGCGGCCGGGTCCGAGGCTGCGCTGCATGAGCGTCACGTCGAGCCAACGCCCGTGCTTGTGGCCGACTCCCGCGAGCGTTCCGACGGGCGTGAAGCCGAGGCTCGTGTGGAGCGCGATCGAGGCGGGTGAGCCGCTCTCGGCGATGATGGCGACCAGGGTCCGGCAGTCGATCTGCTCGCTCGCCGCGATCAGGGCGGCGAGCAGGCGCCGGCCGACCCCCCCGCCGCGGGCCGTCCGGGCGACGTAGATCGAATCCTCGAGGGTCGAGCGATAGGCGGCGCGCTGGTGATAGGGGCCGGCATAGGCGTAGCCCGCGACCGCGCCGTCCCGTTCGGCCACGAGGTAGGGAAAGCCGCCCGCGCGCAGCACCTCGAAGCGGCGCGTCATCTCGGCCAGCGTCGGCGGCTCCGTCTCGAAGCTGGCCGTGCTGGAGGCGACGGCGTCGCCGTAGATCGCCGCGATGGCGGGAAGGTCGGCCTCCGTGGCCGGGCGTATCACGTCTGTCACGGCCGCAGGTTACGCGAGGCGGCGCGGCTCCGGCAATCTGCCCCGCACGAGCCGGGCGCGGCTCGATCCCGCGGACGGTGGCGGAGCCTCGGCGGGACCGGCGCCTCGGCGCAGATCCCGCCGAGGCGCGAGGATGCGATGACTTACTCGGCGGCGGACATCTCGGCCGTGAAGTGGCCGCACCAGTCCTTCGAGGCCACGACCGGCCAGAGACCCTTCGACTCGGGGGCCGGCTGGCTGACCGGCGGATTGAAGCGGCAGAGGCCCTCGTCACCCTTCGCCTGGGCACCGTTGAGCTTGTGATCGTCGAAGAAGCGGCAGCTTTCGCAAGCGGCATTCGCGGAACCGGCCATCGGGTCTCTCCATCGGGTATCTCGGAGGGAGGGGACCGCCTCGGCAGCGCGCCCTCCACAGTTCTTAATTAGAATAGCTCGAAAGTAAGGTCAACGGCCGGCTTGCGCGGGGCTTGCGGGCGGGGGGCCGAGCGCGACGCGGTGCGAAAGGGTGGAGCGAGGGCGACTGGAGACGTGGACGCGCGGGCGGTCCGGGTCGGCGGGCGCCGCGCCGACGGTCCCGTCATCTGGGTGAGAAGGTCAGGTGCCGCGCGAACCGATCTCGCTGGCGCCATGGCCCAGAACGCAGCGAAGCCGGATTCCGCTGGGAATCCGGCTTCGGAGAAGCGGCGATGACTTGGTCATCACCCTCTGGTCGATCCGATCGCCGTCAAAGTAGACGGCGTCGGAACGGTCAGCCCTGCTTGGCCTTCTTGTTGGCGTTGTGGTGACCGATCGCGCAGCCCGCGGCCGCGCCCATCTTGCCGTGTCCGGCCATGTGCCCGGCGACGCCGCCGACCACGGCGCCCTTGAGGCAGCCCTTCGCCTGTGCGGGCGCGCCGGCCAGCAGGCCCGCGACGGCCAGGGCGGAAACGAGTGCGATCCGATTCGTCATCGAGGCTTCTCCTGTCGTTCCTGCTGCAACGGGCGGCCGGCCCGACCCGTTCCGGCGCCGACCCGACAGGGCCGCCCACCTCTCGGGACCGTGACCCGTCAGCGCGCGAGCCCGGCCACGAGCCGCACGAGATCCGACTGGCGCGTCGCTCCGGTCTTGGCGAAGATCGCCTTCAGCTGCGAGCGGGCGGTCGCCGCGGTGATCGCGAACCGCGAAGCGGCTTCGGCCAGCGAGATCCCGCTCGACAGCGCCTGGGCGAGGCGCGCCTCCGCCGGGGTCAGCCGATAGGCCGCCTGGAGGATCGCGGTCGCGGGCGGCGCCGGGGCCCCGGGCACGCTCCCGAGGAGCAGCGTGCTCGCCCCGGCGAAGAGGCCGCGGCTCGGCCCGACCAGCGGCACGACGTGGATCACGAGCGGCGGCCCGTCCCGTCGCGCCGCGACGACCGCCGAGATCGGCGGCCGGCCGGAGGGCCGCGCCAGGGCTTCGAGCTGCCGCGCGGCATCCGGATCCTCCGCGGTGAGGCGGCCGCCGGAGAGCTTCAGGTCGCGCCCGAGGAGGGCGCCGAACGCGTCGTTCCAGCGGAGCGCCCGTCCGTCGGCGTCGAGGATCAGGGCGGCGCGGTCGATCAGCTCGAAGGCCTGCGTCAGCCCCGCGAGCCGGGCCCGCTCGACCATCGACGTCAGCAGGCCCGCGCGCTGCAGGAGCGGCGACAGGGTCGCGAGGCGCCGCTGCTCGTGCGGCTCGTACGGTCCCTGCTCCACGGTCCGCTGCAGGGAGAGGCACCACAGGCGTCCCTTCACGGAGAAGCCGATCCCGGCGAACCAGCGCAGGCCGCGGGAGGCCAGCAGGTCCTGGTAGAAGGGCAGGCGCGCGATCTCCTCCGGCGTGGTGAAGTCCTGATCGACCGCGATGCCGCGCGTCCGCATGAGCGGGACGCCGCGGAGGCGATGGTCGTCGCGGTGCCAGCCCTCGTCGAAGTAGCGGCGCGAGGCGTCGGCGAGGGAGGCGGTGCAGAGCGATTCGAGGCCGGTCCGGTCGGAGCGCAGCAGCAGGGCGCCTTCGCTGCCGGAAGCCCGCACGACGCGCTCGGCCAAGTCGGGCCAGCGCGCGGGATCGATCACGGCCTCCTCGAGGTCCTCGCGGAAGCCGGACTCCAGGTCGTCGTGCAGGCGGGCGAAGAGATCCGGCCTCACGCCCGACATGTGACGCGCCTCCGCCGCGCCGGATACTGGCGCCCCGCGCCGGCTCGCCGAACTCTCGCCCCTACTCGGTACGGCTCCATACCGTCGAACTATAGATCACGTTCTTAAATCCCGGCAAGCATCCCTCGATTTACAGGTTTAGATCGGCGGGAGGGTGCGCGGGACTTGTCGGGAGACGGCACCGCCGCCTCGGGATCCGCGCGCCGACCCGCCGGCGGCGGGATCGACGGCGCCCCGGCCGCGCGCGCCGGCTCGGCCTGCGCCGGAACCCGGCCCCCCTCTGCGGGCCGGGCCGCGCCTCAGCACTTTGCCACGGCTTGCCAGACACAACTTCTGATAGAGTTGCCGATAGCCGGGTTCAAGCCTCGTTAACCAAGCTTGGCGATTGTATCGCGGTGCGCGGTTCGATCACGAGTTGTGATGGGACGAGCGCACTCGAGCAGGATGCGGCTGAAGGTCGATGGCGTTTACCCTGTCTGCGTTCCTCGGCGTCGCGCGCCGGCGCCCCGGCCGGCCATCCGGCGCCGCGGCGGTCGCGCTCGCGCTCCTCGCCTGCGCGCCGCTGCTCGCCGGCTGCAGTTCCGGCCGCCCGCAGAGCGCGGCGCGCTCCGGCCTCGACGTGGCTCAGACCGGCTCGGTCACCGAGGGCCTCCCGGCCGCGCTGGTCGCGGCCGCCCAGGAGGAGGTCGGGCGGACCATGCGCCTCGGGCTGGCGAACTACCGGCTCAACGTCGGCGACAACCTGGAAGTCTCGTTCCTGATCGATTCCAGCGTGGTCCAGCCGACCTACCGCCTGAACCCGAACGACGAGTTCGACGTCGATTTCCGCACGCACCCGGAATACAACCGCACGGTGATCGTCCGGCCGGACGGCCGGATCTCGCTGCCGGGCAAGAACGGCATCAAGGTCGCGGGCCTGTCGCCGGAGGCGGCCGCCGCGCTGATCAAGAGCACCTACGACGACGTGCTGATCGACCCGGTCGTCACCCTGATGCTGCGCCGGTTCCGCACCGTGACCGACGATTTCCGCGACCTCACCCAGCGGGCCGACATGGGCCGCGTGAAGGTCCTGGCGATCGAGCCGGACGGCAAGATCAACCTGCCGATGGTGCCCCCGGTGCAGGCGGCGGGCCGGACCGTCCACGAAGTCATGGGCAGCCTGAACGCCGCCTACAAGCACCAGCTGGCCTCGGTGACGACCAGCGTCCGGCTCGCGAGCCTCGTCCCGGCCAACACCATGGTGTTCGGCGAGGTCCGCGCCCCGGGTCCCGTTACCCTGCAGGGGCCGCGGACGCTGGCGCAGGTCCTGGGCTCGGCCGGCGGCGTCCTGCCGACCGCGGCCGGCGAGGCCGTGCGGATCATCCGCTTCGATGCGGAGGCGGCCGGCAGCGTGCGCATCGTCGACATCGGCCAGCCGGGCTTGGCGGACTCGATCGTGGTGCCGCCCAACGCCACCGTCTACGTGCCGCCCTCGCTGCTGGCCAAGACCGCCCGCGCGGTGGACCTCGTGGTGCGCCAGATCCTGCTCTTCAACGGGACCGGTTTCGGCGTGAACTACATCACCGGCCCGTCCGCCAGCACCTCCACCAGCGCTACCGTGAGGTCCGGCACGTGAGGCAGAGCGACCTGACCGCCGCCGACGCGGTCGAGGGCCCGGCCTTCGACCTCCGCGACGCCCTCGCGGCCCTGTTCCGGCACATCCGGCCGGCGCTGCTGATCCTGGTCGCGGCGATCCTCGGCGCCGGGATCTACCTCCTGCTGACGCCGGCCGAGTACACGGCCGACGCCAAGCTGATCATCCGTCTCGGCCGCGAGAAGGCGGGCGCCCCGCTCCAGGGCGGCGCGAACCAGAACTACATGTTCTCGGAGCGCGCGCAGAACGTGAACAACGAGATCGAGATCCTGCGCGATCCCAGCATCGTGCGCGACGAGTTCGCGACGCTGAAGGCGATCACCCCGACCGGCGACCTCGGGCCGCCCCCGGCGGACTGGACCGACTGGCTGATCTACCAGGGCCGTCAGGCCGTGCGGAGCGCGAAGGCGGTCAAGACCTGGATCGTCGACACGGTGCGGATCCCGTTCGAGGCGGTGGGCCTGCTGCGCCACCTGACCCCGGACGAGAAGCTCTACGAGGCGTACCTCGCGGCGTTCAAGGTCGTCTTCGTGAAGGAGACGGACGTGATCCTCACGGGCTTCACCTGGACGGACCCGCACTTCGCCGCCCAGGCGCTGAACCGGCTGCTCGACGCCTACAAGCGCCGCCACGTGGAGGTCTACGCCGACGAGACTCCCGCCTCGTTCTACCAGAGCAAGCTGGAGCGCGCCCGGGCCGACCTCGCCGCCATCGACGCGCAGCTCTCGACCTACCTCAAGGGCAACAACACCGCGAGCTTCGAGATCGAGCAGCAGAACGACCTCGGCACCCTGGCCGACCTCGCCAAGCAGAAATCGGCGGCGCAGATCGAGCGCGAGGTGGTCGAGACCCGGCTCAAGCGCACCCGCGAGGCCGGCCCCGACCGCTGGCAGCCGACGCCGCCCGACGCGGACCCGACGGTCACGGCCTTCGACCAGCGCTGGGCGGACCTGCGGACGAAGCGCGCCGAGCTGGCGGTGCGGTTCCGGCCGACCGCCCCCGAGTTCGTGAGCCTCGATCGGGACCTCGCCGCCCTGGCCCGGCAGAAGTATCAGGCGCTCCTCGCCGCCGACACGGCGAAGCTCGCCATCCTCGCCGAGAAGATCCAGAGCATCACGGGGATCGAGCAGAGTCGCCGCCGGGCCGCCATCGGCCAGAGCGACGCCGCCCTGGCCTACGGCCGGCTGACCCAGCAGAAGGGCCTGCTCACCGACGAGATCACCGAGACCCAGAAGCGGATCGACGCGCTGAAGACCGGCACCGGTCTCGACGCGCAGGCCGTCACCTCCTCGGCCCTCGTGGCGCGCGCCGTGCCGCCGCGGCTGCCCTCCGGCCCGAACCGGCCGCTGATCCTCGGGCTCGCGGCCGGTCTCGGCCTGCTCGCCGCGCTGGCCTACGTC
Source organism: Methylobacterium sp. A52T (assembly GCF_053346095.1). NCBI lineage: Bacteria > Pseudomonadati > Pseudomonadota > Alphaproteobacteria > Hyphomicrobiales > Methylobacteriaceae > Methylobacterium > Methylobacterium sp. A52T. Next base: position 33,646 of record NZ_JBKFBI010000034.1, read on the forward strand.
GCCCTCGCGGAGATCCTGGCCCAGACCTACCGCAGCGCGTCGGAGGTCGCCCGCTCGCTGCGGGTGCCGGTGCTGGCCGCGGTGCCGCTGCAGACGGGAGCCGCCGCATGATGGCCGCCGCCATCGCGCCGAAGATCGATCCGGCGATCCTGGAGCCGGCCCTCGTCCAGCTCACCCGGCACGAGGCGCGCGTGCGCCGGGTCGGCCTCACCGCGGTCCAGCCCGGCGAGGGCGTGAGCACCCTCGCGCGCGAACTCGCCGGCGCCTACGCCCGGCGAGGCCGCAGCGCCGTGCTGATCGAGGCGAACTGGTCCCGCCCGTCGCTGGCCGAGGCCTACGGCCTGACCGGCCAGCCGGGCTTCGCCGACATCGTCGCCGGCACGGTCGCCCCGAGCCGCGGCGTCCACCCGGTCGCCGACAACCTCAGCGTCGTGCCCGCGGGCAGCCCGTCGGCCATCCGCCAGGCGACCCTGGACGACGGCCGCGTGGAGGATTTCCTGGCGCTCGTCGACGACCGCTTCGAGCTCGCGATCGTGGATTGCGAGCCGATCACCGAGATCGGCGACGCCGCCGCGCTCTCCCCCTTCGTGGACGGCTTCATCGTGGTGATCGGCGCCGAGCGCACCCGTCGGGCCGTGGCGCAGCGCGCGCTCGCCGACCTCAAGGCCGCCGGCGGGGCGCCGCTCGGCGTCGTCCTCAACCGCACGCGGCGGCCGATCCCGCGATGGCTCTACCGGTGGCTCGGATGAGCGCGGCGCCCGTCCGCGCGCTGCGGGTCCTGCCGCTCGCCGGGATCGGCTTCGCGGCCGCGGCCGCGGCGATCGCCCTGAGCGCGGCGCCGCTCAAATTCGCCGTCGTCGGCCTCGCGGCGGCCTTCGGCGGGGTCGGCGCCCTGATCGTCGGGCGGCTCTATCGCCTCACGCCGCTCCTGCTCGTCGCCCTCGCGGTCGGGCTGACGGTCAAGCTCGACGTCAGCTTCCTCCAGCATTTCGAGGCCGTCGGGCAGTACCTGCCGAGCATCGGCGGCGGCGCCGGCCTGACGGTGAGCGTCGCCTTGCTGGTGGCCGTGGCGCTGATCGTCGCCAAGCTCACCGGCCTCGGGGAGGACGCCCCGGGCCTGCGGCTCGACCGGCCCCTCGTGCTGACGCAGCTCGGCTTCCTGATCGCGGGGCTGCTCTCGCTCTCCAACGCCACCGACCCGGCCTATCTCTGGTTCGACACGTGGCGCTTCGCCGGACTCCTCCTGGTCTCGGTCGCGGTCTCGAACCTGTCCGAATCCGACATCCGGACCCTGGCACTGGCGATCTGCGCCCTCTGCCTCGTCCAGACCGCGGTGGCGGGCCTGCAATACGTCTCGGGCTCGGAACTCGGCCTGTCGGTGCTGGGCGAGGAACAGATCGTCGAGGAGAACATCAACTTCTCGGCCCAGCGCCGCGCCGGCGGACTGAAGGTTCACCCCAACATCCTCGGCTACTACTACGAGTTCGTCTGGCCGCTCGCCCTGGCGCTGGCGCTGTCGCGCGGCCCGCTCCTCCTGCGCCTCGCGGGGGCGGCGGGCGCCGCCTCGGCCCTGGTCGGCGTGGTCCTGACCCTGTCGCGCGCGTCCTGGCTGACCTTCCCGATCTCGGCCGCCCTCCTGATCCTGCTGGTCTACCGCGACCGCCTGTTCTCCCGGACGAGCCTGATCGTCTTCGGCCTGCTGACGGTCGTCGGCGCCGTCGCGGCGCTCTACGCCGGCCCGCTGATCTGGGAGCGGCTCACCGCCGACGACGGCGGCTCGGCCGCCCAGCGCGGCCCGCTGAACGCCGCGGCCCTCGCCCTGTTCGGGCAGTTCCCGATCTTCGGCGTCGGCCTGAACAACTTCGGCAACCAGTTCGCGGTCCTCGACAGGACCGGCCTGTCCCGGCTCGCCGGACTGTTCGACCGGTCGAACCACGTGGTGCACAACCTGCACATCCTGATCCTCACCGAGGTCGGGATCGTCGGCTACACGGCCTTCGCACTGGTCTTCGGCATCGGCATCGCCCGGGGCTTCCGCGCCGCCCGCCGCGCGCCGGTGGGCGATCCGCTCGCGGCGATCGCGGCCGCCTGCGCGGTCGGCCTGATCGCGCACCTGCTGCACGGGCTGGTCGATCCGGGCTTCCGCCTGAATCTCGGCATCGCCGAGCTGCTCTACACCGGCCTCGGGCTGATCGCCGGGGTGCGGGCGGCGCAGCGGCGCAGGGCCGTCGCAGCGTCCCGGGCGGTGGCGTCGACGGGCCCGATCGGCGCGGCGGGCGCCCCACCGGAGCGGATCCCCTCGCCGTCCGGGCGTCGCCCATCCCTCGCAGCGTACGGAGACCGTCCGTGAGCGCCGTCAGCCTCAGCGTCCTGATCGTCACCTACAATGCCGGCCGGGACATCGAGACCTGCCTGGACCTGCTGGCGGCGAGCCGGGTGAGACGCTCCTACGAGGTGATCCTCGTCGACAACGCCTCGACCGACGGGACGCCGGAGCGCGTCGCGCGGGCGTTTCCCTGGGTGCGGGTCATCGCCGAACCGACCAATCACGGCTTCGCGGGCGGCAACGCGCGCGCGCTGGAGCACGCGCGCGGCACCGCGATCCTGCTCCTCAACCCCGACGCGTTCCTGCACGACCCGGACGCGCTCGCGGGCCTCCTGGACCATCTCGACGGGCATCCGGATGTCGGGGCGGTCGGCCCGCGCCTGACCTTCCCGGACGGGACGCATCAGGTCGGCGACGCCGGCTACGAGCCGCGCCCGCTCTCGATCCTGGTGCACGCCGCCGGCCTGTCGGGCCGCCTCGGGCTGCGCGGCCTCTACCTCGCCGGCCGCCAGGCCAGGGGGGCGCGGGCCCTCGACGTCGACTGGATCTGCGGGGCCTGCCTGCTCCTGCGCCGCTCGGCGATCGCCGCGATCGGCGGCCTGGAGAGCCCGATGTTTCTCTACGGCGAGGACGTGGACTGGGGCTGCCGCCTGCGCGATGCCGGCCTGCGGGTCGCCTACCGCCCGGACATCGCCGTCACCCATCTCCAGGGCGGCTCGGGAAGCGCCCGCTCGGCCCGCTGGCTCGACGGCTTGGCGGCCATCTACAGCCTACGCAATGCCGGGCGGCTCCTGTCGTCGCCCGCCTTCTTCTCCGGACCGCTCCGGCTCGGCTTCACCCTGCGGGCCGTGGCCTACGGAGTCGCGGCCCGGCTGCGCCGGCAGCCGGACCTCGCCCGCAAGGCCGAGGACATGCGCAGGTTCTCCGGGCACCTGCGCAGTGTTCGTCTCCGACCGAGGTGAACCGTCACGGCCGCTTGCGGATGAACACCATGTGGTAGCCCTTGAAGGGACCCGGCGTGAGCCGGAACAGCAGCTCCCAGAACTTGCCCAGGACGATGTTCTCGCCATGATAGAACGGCTGCCCGTCGAAACTGTAGGTGAAGTGCTCGAACCGGTTAGTTGGGAAAAGCCGCTTCCGCGCCGCCTCCGTGTTCATCGTGTAGAGCGGCACGAACGAGTCGATCTCGACCCGCCGCGGCTCGACGAGGCGCAGCACCCGGGCGTGCAGCCGCTTCGGCACGAGCCGCGCCCCGATCCCGACATAGCCCCAGCGGTTCGGCGTCCAGGCGCAGAGCCAGCCGCCCGGGGCGAGCACCCGGCCGAGCTCCGCCGCGGTGACCTCGGGGTGCTCGATATGCTCGAGGACCGAGAAGGCCGAGATCAGGTCGAAGCTCCCGTCCGGGAATGGCAGCACCCCGTCGTGACCGATCAGCCGGACCTCGTCGGCCGACCGGTTGCCGAGGACCGCCTCGTCGACGTCGCAGGCGACGACCTGGGCGCAGCGCCCCCGGAAGTCGCCGAGGTGCCGCCGCAGTGGGACCGGGTCATCGCTCCACTTGCCGCGCCCCGCGCCGAACTCCATGACCCGCATGTCGGACCGGAGCAGCGCGTTGACGCGCACGATGTACTCCATCCGGTGGTCGTGCCGGGAATAGCCCCCGGCTCCCATCTCCCGGAACAGACGCTGTTCGACCGTGACCATGCCTCAGGCTCCTCTGAACGTGCTGCGCCGACGGCGCATGTGAAATCCGGGGGCTCGGGCGGGCGCCCGGCGGTGGCGATCCTCGGCACCCGCGGGGTGCCGGCGGCGCACGGGGGGTTCGAGACGCTGGCGGAGCGCCTCGCGCTGGAGCTCGTGGCGCGCGGCTGGCGGGTCGAGGTCTATTGCCAGGTGCGCGAGCCGGCGCCGCCGATGGTCTGGCGCGGGATCCTGCTGATCCCGGTCGCCGTCCGGGGCGACGGCGCCGTCTCGACGATCGTGTTCGACCTGAAATGCACCCTGCGGGCGGCCTTCCGGCCGGCCCTGCCCCTCGTGCTCGGCTACAACACCGCGGTGTTCTCGCTGCTCTACCGGCTGACGGCCAAGCGCAGCGTGATGAACATGGACGGCATCGAGTGGAAGCGCGACCGCTGGTCGAAGCCCGCCAAGGCCTGGTTCTGGCTGAACGAGCGGCTCGGCAGCCTGTTCTCGACCCACCTCGTGGCGGACCACCCGGAGATCGCCCGGCACCTCGCCCGCAGGACCTCGGCCGCCCGGATCACCACCATCGCGTACGGCGCCGACCCGGTGCTGGAGGCCGCGACCGAGCCGCTGGCGAAGTTCGGCCTGCGCCCGCGGGATTACGGCCTGCTGATCGCCCGGGTGGTGCCCGAGAACCTCGTGCTCCAGATCGTCCGGGCCTGGAGCGAGGTCCGGCCGGGCCTGCCGCTGCTCGTGCTGGGCAAGCTCGCGGAGTCCGACCCCTACCACCGCGCCGTCCGGGCGGCGGGCGGGCCGGACGTGATCTTCGCCGGCGCGATCTACGAGGCCGAGCGCGTGGCCACGCTCCGCTTCCACGCCCGCTTCCACATCCACGGCCACACCGTGGGCGGGACCAACCCGTCGCTGGTCGAGGCGCTGGGGGCGGGCTCGCCGATCCTCGCCCACGACAACCCGTTCAACCGCTGGGTGGCGGGGCCGCAGGCGCTGTATTTCGGTGACGAGACCGAGCTGCGGCGGGGCATCCTCGGCCTGGTGCGGGCCGGGCCGCGCCGCCTCGAGGTCATGGGCGAGGCGTCCCGTCGCCGCCACGGCGAGGCGTTCACGTGGCGCGGCATCTTCGACGCCTACGAGCGCGTCCTGCGCCGCCAGCTCGCGCCCAGGCGGGAGGGCCGGGAGTCGCGGCCGGCCGTCCGGCGGGAGCACGGGCGCGCGTGAGGCGGGCGCCGGCCGGGCGCGTCCGGATCTAGCGCCCACGGCCCGCCTCCGGGCCGCGCCCGCCGCTGCGGAGCTGCCGCTGGACCAGCATCGTCACGGTGCCGGCCGGGACGTCCCGGAGGCTGCAGACCCCGATCCCGATCGTCGCGCCCGCGCCGATGGCGACCGCCCCCTGGACGGCGGCGTGCGCGCCGACCACGGCGCCGTCGCCGAGATGGGGGCCGTCGGCGGGGAACGGCTGGCTCGGGAAGACCCAGTCCCGCGGCCCGACCAGGGTTCCGGGCAGGAGCGTCAGGTCGGCGCCCCCGGTGCCGCAGAACGCGACCCGCGCCGGGTGCGGCACGAACAGGCCGGGCCCGAGGCGCGAGCCCGGATGCAGGCAGGCGCCGGTCAGCCGCAGGGACAGGTCCGCCACCAGGGCGGCGCAGCGGCGCCAGCCCCGGCCGTGCAGCAGGTGCGCGGTCCGGTGGAGGATCGCCACCTGCATGGCCGGCAGCGTCAGGTGCATCGCGCGCCGCAGCCGCGAGGTCGGCTTGCCGCCCGTCGTCTGGCGCAGGACGCGGGCGAAGTCGGCCGCCAGGAGGCGCCGCAGGCCCGGCAGGGTGACGTGGTCGGTCATCGGGCCGCTCACGCCGCGACCCCCCGGCCGGGAAGCGGCCGCCAGGGCTGCGGCATCACCTCCTCGTCGGCCTGGACGGGCTTGAGGATGATCGTCCGCGGGCCGATCCGGGCCCGGTCACCGATCGGCACGGCGCCGAGCACGATGGCGCCCGCCTCCAGGACGACGTCGTCGCCCAGCACCGGCAGGCCGGGGCCGCCGCCGATGTCCTGGTCGGGCTCCTTCAGCAGGCCGCCGATGGAGGCCTGGATCCCGAAGGCGGCGTCGCGGCCCACGGCGCCGGCGATGACCGTCCCGTAGGGCTGCGGCAGGAACAGGCCGCCGGCGATGCGGCTGGAGGGCGGGATGTCGGCGCCCGTCCACCAGCCGTTCACCAGCCACAGCAGCCACGCCGCCATCCGCCAGCCGCGCTCGTGGGCGTAGCGGGACAGGCGGTAGAGCCAGACCGCGTGGTAGCCCCGGCGCAGGCGGGCCGGCCCGCCGCCGCGGCGGCGCCAGTGATCGCGGTCGGCGGACAGGGCAGCCCGCACCTCGACCCACCGGAGACGGCCCGCCTCCGCGTCGGCTCCGCGCGAGAGACGCAGATCCGGTCCAGCGGCTGTCTCGGACATACGCAGTCCTCCGGTTTTTCCCAACGCGACAACTCTGCAACCATAAATTGAGCTCGCGGTTGCAAGCCATACGCAGCCTGCCACGATGCAATCGTAGGTCGCAGTTTTCAGTCAGGCTTCACCGAGAGATGCTTCGCTTGGTAAACCGATTGTCGGGACGGAGGCGCGCCGGCGGGCTGCGCTACGGCGCGAACCTGCTCGGTCAGGCGGCCGGGCGCGGCGTCTACCTCGCGGCCGGCTTCGCGGCCTTCGTGATGGTCGGCCATTTCGCCGGCCCGGCGGCGCTGGGCCGCTACGGCCTCGCCCTGGCGATCCTCGCGGTCGCGCTGATCGCGGCGGACTTCGGCACCACGCTGACCTTCGGGGCGCGGCTCGGCGCGGTCGGGCCGGAGATGCGGGCGGCCGAGTTCGGCCGGATGCTGTCGGCGCGCCTCGTCCTCGGCCTCGGGACGGGTGCCGCGCTCCTCGGCGTCCTGCCGGTGCTGCCGGACGCGATCCGGCCCGGGCTGGCGCTCGCCGCCCTGCTGATGCCGCTCGCGGCCGCTCGCTTCCTCGACGCCCTGTTCCAGGTCTGCGGGCGGCCGGGCTGGTCCGTCTGGCCGTCGCTCGCCAACGCCGCCCTGCTGATCGGCGGGACGGCACTCGCGCTCTGGCTGCAGCTTCCGGAGGCGGCGCTCAGCCTCGTGGCGGTGGCCGCCGGCATCGCGTACGGCGCGGTCGGGCTGGCGCTGGCGCTGCGCCTCGTGCCCGCCCGCCCCGCCTCGCTGCCGCACGCGCTCGCGACGATCCGGGCCGCGGCGGGGGTGGGCGTCTCGAACGCCCTCGGCTCGCTCAACGGCCGGATCAGCCTGATGATGCTGGCCGCCTTCGCGGGCGCGGCCGAGCTCGGCCAGTTCACGGCCGGCTTCCGGTTCTTCGAGCTGGGCGCCGCGGTGGCGATCACCCTGTGCGCCCCGCTGGTGCCGGTCTTCGGGCGCGCCGTCGGGCCCCTGGTCGACGGACGGTCGCGCGCCGGCACGACCGCCCTGCGCGCGCGGGTCCGCGGCGCGCTGGTCCCGATCCTCGCCGCGTCCTGCGCCGGAGCGGTGGCGACCTGCGCCCTCGCGGAGCCCCTGGTGCGGCTCGCCTTCGGCCCGGATTTCGGCCGCGCCGTCCCGGTGCTGCGCATCGCCACCGGGATGAGCGTCCTGCTGATCGCCGCCACGATCCTGTTCGCGGGCCTCGTCCCGCTGGGCCGGACCGGCTTCGCGGTGCGCGGGAGCGCGGCGGCCTGCGCCACGAACCTCTTCGCCTGCACGCTGCTGATCCCCTGGGATCCGCTCCTCGGCGCGGGCATCGCCGCGCTGCTCGCCGAGGCGGCGATGCTCGGCGTCCTGGCCCAGGCCTTCTGGCGGGAGGCCGGACCGCCCCTCGCCCTGGCCGACGTGCCGATCCTCGTCGCGCCGGCCCTCCTCACCGCCCTCGCCTGGGCCGCCGGTCCCGCCGCCCTGGCGCCCGCGGCGGTGCCCGCCGCCGCGGCCCTCTCGGCCGCCCTCGCGGGGTGGCTGTGCCTGCGCCGCGCCCCGACCGATCCCCTCGACCTCCCGCTCCCGGAAGCCTCCTCATGAGCGATCGACCCGTGCTCTCGGTCATCATCCCGACCTACAACCGCGCCGACACGCTGCGCCTGTGCCTGAGGGCCTTCGACCGGCAGGAGACGGACGCGCCCTTCGAGATCGTCGTCTGCGACGACGGCTCCACCGACCACACCGGGACGGTCGTCAGCCGCGCCGTCGCCACGGCCCGGATCCCCGTGGTGCACCTGCGCCAGGAGAATGCCGGGGCGAACGCCGCCCGCAACCGCGCCATCGCGGCGGCGCGGGGGGCGCGCCTCCTGATCGTCAACGACGACACGATCCCGGTCCCGAGCCTCGTCGAGGCGCACCGGCTCGCCCACGCCCGGCGGGGCGGTCGTGAGACAGCGATCCTCGGCCGGATGACCATCGACCCCGCCCTGCCCTTCTCGCCCTTCTCGGCGCTCCACCACGACGCCTCCTACGACGCCCTGGCGGGCCGCGACGAGGTCGGCTGGGACGCGTTCCTGACCTGCAACGTCAGTGTCGACCGGCGCTTCCTGGAGGAGGCGGGCGGCTTCGACCCGAAGCTGTTCTGGCACGAGGACATCGAGCTCGGCGAGCGGCTGGCCCGGCGCGGCATGCGCCTGTTCTACGCGCCCGAGGCGCTGGGCTACCACCACCACCTCCTGGACGAGGCGGCCTACCTGCGGATCGCCGAGCGCGAGGGCGCGGCCCTGGTACTGTGGTACCGCAAGCGCCCGGACCTCGTGGCGGATCTCGGCCGGCTCGGCCTCGTCGGGCCGCCGCCGCTCGGCGCGGCGGCGCGCCACCGGGTCGCCGACCTCGCCATGCCGCAGGCGCTCCTGCCCGGCTGGCAGATGGCGGCGCGCGCGCTGACGCGGATCAGCCCCGAGGCCGGCCGCAGCGTGTGGCGGCGGCTGTTCCAGCGGCGCAAGCGCCTCGCCATCGCCCGGGCGCTCGCGGCATGAGGTGGCCCCGCACGATCCTCGGCGGCGCCCTGTCGGCCCTGCTCCTGCCGGTCCTGTCCGCCTGCGGGCCGGCCGACGCGCAGGTGCAGCAGAACATCCTGGTCGATCCCGCCGGCGGCGCGAAGCCCGGCTACACCACGGTGGCGCGGCTCGCCGACGTGCCCTTCGCCAGTCTCGGTCCCGGATCGAGCGTGCTGGTCCGGGGCGGCAGCTACGGCGACGTCGTGTTCGTCGGGTCCCGCGGGACCGCGGCGGCACCCGTGACGGTGGCGGCAGAACCCGGCACGCAGCCGCGCCTGTCCAACTCCGTGGTGTTCGAGAACGCCGCCTACGTCGCGGTTACGGGCCTCACCGTCCAGGGCGCGGTGAATTCCGGCTTCATCATCCGCCGGGGATCGAGCCACGTCACGGTCGCGGGCTCGACCGTGTCCCGCTCCGGCCTGGGGATCTGGATCGGCGACGGCGCCGGGGCGGGTCACCGCATCACCGGCAACACCCTCGCCGACAACCAGACCCACGGCGTGGCCGTCGACGTGATCAACGCGCCCGCGGAGGATCCGAGCTACATCCTCGACAACACCGTGACCGGCAACGGCATCCACGGGATGGAGATCAACGGCTCCGGCTACGTCGTGGAGGGCAACCGCGTCTCGGGCAACGGCGTGGGGATGTCGGGCACCTCGGGCATCCACGTCTACGCCAAGGACGCCGCCCAGGACGCCGGCGACCGCAACACGATCCGGTACAACATCGTCACCGGCCAGAAGGAGACCACCGGCCAGGACGGCAACGGCATCCAGATCGACCAGTGGTGCGACGGCAACATCGTCGCGTTCAACGTCGCGGCCGACAATGACGGCGCCGGGATCAACCTGTTCGACGCCGGCTCCAACACGGTGGTCAACAACACGACCACCGGCAACATGCGCGATTCCGGCGGCAAGCACGTCTACCGCGGCGAGATCGTGCTGGCCTCCGACTACACCAAGCGGGTCGACCGCACGTCGAACAACCGGGTGCTCAACAACATCGCCTACGCGACCCGGCCGAACGTGGCCGCGATCGTGGTCGAGGCGACCACCACCGACAACAACAACGCGATCGGGCCGAACTTCCTCGGCAGCGCCGTCGGCGCCCCGCTCTACCGCTGGGGTACGCAGGCCACCGGCGACGGGGCGAGCCTGCCGCTCAACGGCCAGGGTCCCGACCTCACCGGCACGCCCGCCTTCCGCGATCCCGCCAACCCCATGGCCGGCGGGCTCGCCCTGACGGCGCCCCCGGCCCGCGCCGGCATCCCGCTCGGCGCCACCCGCGACATCGCCGGCCAGGCCTACGCCCCCGGCGAGGCCCCGACCTTCGGCGCCTACAGGAGCCCGTAACATGCTTCGCATCGGCATCGACGCGCACGTGCTCACCGGCAAGCCGCAGGGCAGCCGGACCTGGCTCGTGAACATCATCGGGCGGGCCGCCGCCCGCCACCCGGACGCCACCTACGTGGTCTATTCCGGCGACCCGGAGGCCTGCGCCCGCATCGTCTCGGGCGACAACATCGAGCACCAACGGCTGCCGCGCGTGCCCGCGACCGTGCGGCTGACCCTGGTCTGGCCGTGGCTGTTCCTGCGCGACCGGCTGGACACGCTGCTGACCACCTACATCGCCCCGCCGCTGGTGCCGGGCGACCGGCAGGTGGTCGTGGTCCACGACATCCTGTTCGAGACGCATCCCGAGTTCTTTCCCTGGTCGATGCGCTGGCGGAACAGGATCCTGACCCGGCTCTCGGCGCGGCGCGCCAAGCTGGTCCTGACCATCTCCGACTACAGCCGCGACTCCATCGCCAACGTCTACGGCATCGCGCGGGAGCGCATCGCCGAGGTGCGCTGCGGCTCCACGCCGCCGCAGGCGGTCACGGAGCGGACGCCGCTCGCCGACGGGCGCCCCTACCTGCTGATGGTCGGCCGGCTGGAGCCGCGGAAGAATCTCGGCCTCGTCCTCGACGCCTTCGCGCGGCTGCCGCAGGGCGCGGCCCGGCTGATCGTGGTCGGCAAGGGCGACGGCGAGCGGCCCGAGACCCTCGACCGCCTCGCCCGGACGCCGGACGCGGTGCACATCGCCGGCATCGACGACCGGGGCCTGTCCGACCTCTACGCCCGGGCCGCCGCCCTGGTCTTCCCGAGCCGCGGCGAGGGCTGGGGCATCCCGGTGCTCGACAGCCTCGCCCGGGGAACCCCCGTCATCGCCTCGAGCCTGACGGCCATCCCGGAAGCCGGCGGCAGCGCGGCGAGCTACTTCGACCCGGACGCGCCCGACCGGGTCGACCGTCTCGCGGAGCTGATGGGCGCGGCGGTCGAGGGGCGGCTGCCCTTCGACGCCTGCGCCGCGCGGGCCCACGCGGCGCGCCACGACTGGGACGGACCGGCCGCCACCTTCGTCGACCTGATGCGCCGCAGCTTCACGGCCCGCACGCACCTGCGCGACCTGATCCTGGCCGCGCCGAACCTGCGCGGGTGACGCGCGAGGGTGACGCGCGAGGGTGACGCGTGAGCGCGCCGTCGGCCGGCCTAGAGCCGTATCCGACCCTGTTGCAACGGTCGGGAAGGACGGCGAGCCCGGTCTCGCCAGCCGCGCCAGGCCCCCTCTCCCGTGCGGGAGAGGGTTGGGGTGAGGGTCGAGAAGGATCAGGACTGAACAGGCCGCCGATGCGCGTACAGGCCGCGACTCTTCCGGACTGTTCTCATCCCTCACCCTGTCCCTCTCCCGCACGGGAGAGGGGACCCGCGCCTCGTTCGGCACGGGCTC